>DASRAT010000438.1:0-11300 GCA_035638015.1 Gemmataceae bacterium
CGGATCAGGGCCTTCTCGGTTTTGCCTTCGGCTTGCAAATCAACGACGCGGACGCCGCGGCGAATGATCTTGTACAAATCATCGCGCTGCACCGTGAGGGAAACAGTCGCTTCCTTGTGGCCATAGACGACCGCGGGAACAAGGCCTTTTTTGCGCATGCGGCGAGCCTCATGCGTGCCGCTGGTGCCGCGCGACTCCGCGGAGAGCGTTACCGATTCAGCCATGACTGCCAATCTCCAGGGCGTAGTCGCCCAATAAAAACAGAACACGCCGCCCGGAGGCGAGTGTTCCAGATGCGATCCCAGTGGGAGGGAGTTATTATTCCAACCAGGGGCCTATGCAGCAAGGGGGGCGGAAAAAAGATTCTGTCGCGTCCTGGTCCTCCAGGCTGTATCATTCAGGTCGGTCTGGTTGTTTGTAGCCCCTGACGACACTCCGAGGCTTTGGCCGATGACCATCCCCACCCCGCCTAAAAGCACCGTGCGGCGCCGCATCTTCGCCGCTGCTGTCACATTAATGTTCGTCGCCGTTGTGCCGGGATGCCCCCGCCAGCAGGATGGCAAGGACACGCCACCGGACGTGCTTGCCAAGACCAAGCCGGGCGAAATCGAAGATCCGCACAAACTTCCCGACATTGACCCCGAGGAGCTGCCCGACCAGCCCAAGCCGAACAAGGACAAACAACCGCCTCTGCCGGAGCTGGCGGCTGTCGAGGCTTGGGTAAACGCCGGCGCCGAGTTCGGTTGGACGGCGCCGGACGATTGGGGGCTCGCCGAATTGCGCGACGACTGGCAAGAGGGAGATTTGCCGACGTTTCGCTTTTTCTTCACTCCGCTGGCGCCAGGGACGCTGGCGAACCTGCCCGCCCCTGGCGTGCCGTTTGGCCTCGACCTGCATGCCCCGCAGATGTCGGACTCTGCTTTGAAAGAACTTGTCAATTTCCAGCAATTGCGCAAATTGGACCTTTCCCTCACCAAGATCACGGACGCTGGCCTGGCAACGCTCGGCCAATTCAAGCATTTGCAAGCGTTGGATATTTCACACACCCGGGTGACGGACGCGGGTTTGATGCGTTTGCGGGAGCTGGATCAGCTCAAATCCATCAACGTGGCGGGCACCAAGGTCACGGACCAGGGCCTTGCGCACCTGGCAGGTTTGAAGCAGCTTGCTGCCCTCAATATCACGGCAACCAATGTGACCGATGCGGGCATGAAGCAACTCGCTGGCTTGCAGCAGCTCGAAAGATTGACCCTGAGCGGCGTCCCCATTTCAGACCAGGGCCTCAAGGACCTACTGGACTTGGATGAGCTCGTGGCCCTGGACTTGTCAGGCACCATGATAACCAACGAAGGCGTGAAGGACCTGGCAGCGATACACCATTTGCAAAAGTTAAGCCTCAGGGACACCGCGGTATCGGACGCAGGTTTGTACGAGCTGAGGAATTGCACTGACCTTATCGACCTCAACGTCGAATTGGTCCGCTTGACGGACGCGGGCTGCAAATCCCTTGGCGACATAAAACAACTCAAAAAACTGCGACTCGCCGGGACGGGATTTGGCGATGAAGGCCTAAAGGCCTTGGCGAATCTTGGGCAACTCGATTCTTTGCGGCTGGACAACTCTGCAATCACCGACAGCGGCGTCAAGCACCTTGCCAAGTTGCAACGCCTCAAGAGCTTGGAGCTGATTAGCGTGCAATTGACGGACGCCGGGTTGAAGCACGTCGCGCAGTTCAAGCGGCTGCAGGGTCTGCAAATCAACCAAGCGCACATCACTAATAGTGGGCTGAAGGATCTCGCCGACCTGAAACAGCTTCGCTCCCTAAGGCTAACGAACATGACGCAGCTCAATGATGCCGGCATTAAAGTGCTTAGCACACTGACGCAACTGGTCCATCTGGACATCACCGGCTTGCCGATCACCGACGTGGGCCTGAGACAGCTGGCCAGCCTCAACCAGCTGAGATCGTTGTACCTGGCCAGTCCGTTGGTGACGGACGATGGCGTGGAGCAATTGCAGAGGCAGATGGGAAAAACGAAGATTTTGCGTTGAGACATTGCCGCTATTCGTTGGCGGCAAACGCCCTTTGCACAGCCGCAATTCGCGGAAGCAACAAAAGTCCCCATGAAATAGGGACTAACCCATTGCACCCACCCCCTCAGACGCGGTAAATTGGGTAAAGTAGCCCGCATAATCCCTGCCGAGTCCTCCGCCATGAAAACGCTGTTGCTCAGCGCCTTGCTGCTTTACCCCACTGGCGGTCAAACACAAAAGGACCAACCGCGGCAGCCGCATCCCCTGGCGCCGAGCTTACCCCTGCTGACGCAAAAGGAATACGACGCCCAGCTCGACATCGTCAATCGCTTTATCCTGCAAGACACCGGCAAGCTCAAGGGCGACGCCGCGGCCAAGGCCGTGGCCGATTTCAAGGCCCTGGGGCCGGAAGCCACCTTCGCCCTCCTCGCCGGCCTCAACAAAGCGGCCAATATGGAAGACAGTTGCCCGGCGGTGTTGATCGCCAAGAAACTCAATCTCATCATCGCCAGCACGAAGGATGTCGAGCTGCTCGATTTTCTAAAAGAGAACATCGGCGGCGGCGTCACCGCCAAACGGCACACACTCGTGCTCAAGGACCTCAAGACCTCGTGTACGCTTCGCAAGGCCACCGTTCAGCGCACCGGCATCGCTGCCAAACCTGCTGCCAAGGATAAAACCCTCCAATCGATGACGCTGCCGGAATTAATCGCCGCCGCCAACAAGGCGCAAGGCGAACCGCTGAAAAACATCTTGACCGAGATTGCGACTCGCAAAAGCGATCAGGTCATTACCGTCCTGGCCACCGCGGCAGCCATGGACGACAAGGAGATTCAGCCGCTCGCCAGGGGATTGCTGGTGGAGGCGCTGAGCGATCAAAGTGCCAAGGACCTTCAGCAATGGCTGGCCAAAGGTTCGCCCGCGGTGCGCATTGCCGCTGCCACCGCCATTGGCGACAAGGGCTATCGCTTGACTGACGCCCTGATTACCGCCCTGGCGGACAACGACGAAGCATTGCGGCAAGCAGCACGACAAGCGTTGGTAAAACTCGCAGCCAACGCGGTCGATTACGGCCCCGCGGCCGGCGCCGAGACTCGCGAACGCACGGAAGCGCAAGAGCAATGGCGGTTCTACTGGCAAGCTAAAAAGTAGGCGCCTGCAGCTCAGGTTTATCGCCGATGGCGAATTGCAATTACACGCCGCTGCGCCAATTTTGCCGCAGCCCGATAGTTTTGACGTGTCCCAGCAGCCGGATTTGCAGTCAATCACTGGGAGGAACGCCTGTGCCAATCCCCATCACATGCCGGTGCGGCAAGAGAATGAATGTCAAAGACGAAGCAGCCGGCAAACGCGTGCGCTGCCCGGCTTGCCAGCAACTGGTCGCCGTACCGCTTCCCGAACCGGAGGAGCCGGCTGTGGCTGTCGAGCTTCCCGACGAGGACGAGACAGCCGGCGATGACGATGCGTTGCGGCCCAGAAAAAAGAAGAAACGCCGCGTCGAAAAAAAGTCCAACAAGCTCCTTTATGGCATCCTTGGAGGGGCCGGCCTCCTTTTGTTCTGTTGCTGTCCGGTCGGCGGCGGTGGAGCGTGGTTTTTCTTTTTGAGGAGCACGCCAGAAAAGTCGATCATTGGCAAGTGGCAAATTGACGCGACCTCCACGGCTGCGGCCGCCGAGAAGGCCGCCGGCAAGAAAATGACGGACGCGGAGCGTAAGCTGTTTGACTCCATGATGGGAAATGCATTTCAAATGGAGTTCAAGGATGACCATACAGCGACCATGACAGTGACCTTTGGCAACATGTCCGAAACCCAAAAGGCTACGTGGCAAGTGGTGAAAAGTGAGGGAAAATCGCTGACGCTCGAACTAAAACATGAGAAAGCGTCATTCGGGCCAGCGACGGAAAAGCTGGATTTCACAGTAATTGACAGCGACCACATCAAGATGGTGAACAAAATCGGCGGGAAAAGCGGAAAGGCCGAGGAGTTATACATGAAGCGGGCAAAATAACGGTGCGCTCATTTCACCATTCCTCGCCCGGCGAGCCGCAGCAATCGCGGCACCAACGGCAAGCTCCGCAACCGCCGTGTTAAGCGCATTGTCGTTGAGCGATGCACGTCCCCTAGTTGTTGGTGGACTAACTCACGTTCCGCCCGAAGCATGGCGTTTTCTTGGCGCAACAAGTCTTTTTCACTGGTCAGGTCGCCATGAGCGGCCAGCAAGGCGCGAATGTCGCGGATATGGGGCGTTAGCCAGCGCATGCTTTCCGCGGCGGCACGGCCTTCCGCAATTGATTCGGCCTGGCCGCATTGTTTTTGCTCGGCGATCACCTCACCGTACAAATCGAGCAATTCATCGATCGCGATTTGCAGGGACGCTTCCTCGCGAACACGCCGGGAGATGGCTTCGGCCCTAACAGCGTTGTAGCGGGCCAACTCACGCGTTAGAATCTCGACTCGCACTGGCTCGCACAAGGTGCGGCGGCCGAAGTTCAAGCGGCGCAGTTGGCCAAAGTTCTCGGTGCTAACCAGACCACCAACGCCGCCAATGTCGCACAAAATCACGGCTGCGCCCACCGCCATCGCTTCCAATGCACACCGTGCCTTGGCGAACACAACGTCATACTGGCCAAGCATGTCGCCAGGGCGAGCGTGGCAGGTGCCGACGCCTTGGCCGATCACGTCCAGGGTGATGCCTGCCGAGACACAGGCTGCCCGAACCTCAGCGAGATAATTATGCTCGCCCGCCAGGTTGCTGAAGACCAATGCTCGTTTGGGCTGTCGAGGCAAAGGGTCGCGCGCGGGAAACTGCCGCAAATCGACGGCGTTCAAAATGACTCGGACCTGTCTTTCTGGGATGCCATGGCGAGCAATCAATCGATCCCGGCAAGTATCGTCCACGGCGACATAGCGTCGGACACGCGGATGCCGCACCGGCGTGTCCCAGAACGAACCCCAGTCGTGGCAAAAGCCGACGGCGGGCACGCCAGGAAAATGCAGCAGCGCCGTGAGCGTCTCGGCGTGATGATGACCATGAATCACGTCCGGTACAAAACCGACATGGCGAAGGTCGTTTACAACGGGAACCGTGGCCGTCTCCATTTCGCGGGCGATGTCGCCAAGCTCGGGACTGTAAACGATGGGTTGATGACCACGACGGAGCAAACCCACCGCCAGGTCACGGACATAGGTTTCCGTGCCGGTACGGGTAGCCAAAGTGATGTTCGTAATGAGAATGCGGAGCGGCGTCATGGCGGCCTGATAGCGAAAGCCACCCGCGCACACAAGCCAAACTGCATCACGAAAACACGAAAACTCAAAACACTCTTTTTTCGTGTTTTCGCCATTTCGTGTTGTCGTGTTTCGTCTTAATGTTGGCGTAAGCAGCGTCAATCGTTATGATTGTTGGGACCAGGACAGTTAGAGAAACTACACTTTTGTTAATTTGGAGAAGATATCCAATGTCGGCAGCCGCCACCAAAACTCGCTCCGTGCCCGAACACAAAGCCGCTCGCGGCAATGACTATGTCGTGGCCAATCTCGGCCTGGCCGATTGGGGCCGCAAGGAGATTGCCATTGCCGAGCATGAAATGCCCGGTTTGATGGCGATTCGCCGCAAATATGCCCCGTCGCAGCCGCTCAAGGGCGCTCGCATCGCCGGCAGCTTGCACATGACCATTCAGACGGCGGTGTTGATCGAGACGCTGCAAGCGCTCGGCGCCGACATCCGGTGGGCGAGCTGCAATATCTTCTCGACGCAAGACCACGCCGCCGCCGCCATCGCCGCCAAGGGCACACCTGTTTTCGCCAAGAAGGGCGAGACGTTGGTGGAATACTGGGATTACACCCACAAGATTCTGCAATGGGCCGACGGCGGAACGCCGAACTTGATCCTCGACGACGGCGGCGACGCCACGCTGCTGTTGCATTTGGGTTGCGAAGCCGAGAAGCATCCGGCCAGCCTCGATAAGCAAGCCGAGTCCGAGGAAGAAGTCGTCCTGCTCAATTCGATCCGGGCCACGTTGCAAGATCATCCGCATTTCTACAGCCGCATCGCCAAGAACATCATCGGCGTCTCCGAGGAGACAACCACGGGTGTCAAACGGCTCTACAAATTCGCCGCCGAGAAGAAGCTGCTCTTCCCCGCGATCAACGTCAATGATTGCGTGACCAAGAGCAAGTTCGACAATCTTTACGGTTGTCGCGAAAGCCTCATCGACGGCATCAAGCAAGCGACCGGCGTCATGGTCAGCGGCAAGAAAGCGGTCGTCTGTGGCTACGGCGACGTGGGCAAGGGCTGTGCACAGGCTTTCCGCGGTTCAGGTGCGACGGTATTCATCACCGAAGTCGACCCGATCTGCGCCTTGCAAGCCTGCATGGAAGGCTACCAGGTCGTGACGATGGAAGACGCCTGCAAGTGGGGCGACATCTTCGTGACCGCCACCGGCAACGTCGATGTCATCGTTCGCCAGCACATGGATCAGATGAAGCACAACGCCATCGTCTGCAACATCGGCCACTTTGACAGTGAAATCCAAATCGCCAGCTTGAACGAACTCAAGTGGGAAGAGATCAAACCGCAGGTCGATCACGTGATCTGGCCGAACGGCAAGCGCATCATCGTTTTGGCCAAGGGCCGCCTGGTCAATCTCGGCTGCGCCAAGGGCCACCCGAGCTTTGTGATGTCGAATTCGTTCAGCAATCAGACGCTGGCCCAGATGAAGCTGTGGAAAGACGGCAAGAACATGGAAAAGCAAGTTGCCCTCCTGCCCAAGGAGTTGGATGAAGAAGTCGCCAACCTGCATTTGGAACAACTCGGGGCGAAGTTGACGAAGCTGAGCCCGAAGCAGGCGGATTACATCGGCGTCAAGCAAGAGGGGCCGTTCAAGGGCGAGACGTACCGCTATTAACACATTGCCGCTTGCAGCTTAGCGCTCAGCGCGAGGCCGCAAGCGGCGTGCGTTTTCACCCGCACCGGCCAAAAGAGGTAACCATGGCCAAACGCAGTGTTTTCCACCCCATGATGCAGGAACCTCGATTGGCCGCGGAAGAGGTGCATCTGTTGGCCCAGATCAATCGCGGTTTCGCGGAGAAATGGTGGAACGACTTTCACGCGCTCGTTTCAAAACGCCAAAAACGTACATTGAGTTCCGCTGAACATCAGGAACTCATCCAGATGACGGACGAACTTGAAAAACGTGAGGCGAAGCGGCTAAAAGCCTTGGCAAAGCTCGCTAAACTCCGGGATGAGCCACTAGCGGTCGTAATGAAGTCTCTCGGCTTGCCTGGGAAAACCTTGAACGATGAGTAAGAGGCGTGCCGGCACTCGATTGAGACGGCAAGTGCGCGAACGGGCGGGTGCCTGTTGTGAGTATTGCCGCAGTCAGGAACGCTTCGCCATGCAAACCTTTTCGGCGGAGCACATTCTAGCGCGAAGTCGGCTAGGCGAAACCCAAATCGAAAACCTCGCCTGGGCCTGCCAGGGATGCAACAACCACAAATACAACAAAAGTTCGGCTCGAGACCTCGTCACGGGTGAAATGGTTCCCCTGTTCCACCCAAGGCGCCAGCGCTGGGCCGACCACTTCGCCTGGACCGAGCAAGCCACGCATATCGTTGGCATCTCGGCGATTGGACGAGCCACGGTCGAAGCACTTCGTCTGAATCGCAAAGGCTTGGTCAATTTCCGGCGTGTACTCTTCGCATTTGGTGAACATCCGCCAAATGCTGGATAAGATGACTGGTTAATGTCGTTCTGGAACTCATTCAAGGCCATTTCCTGATGGTGGTGTATTCTGCGGCCTATCCCATAATTCAGCGAATCCACTGGCAGTTTACCAATCTTCACGGTATCTTTATCATATCATGGAGTGCCGCCCCCGCGGCGCTCGCGTCTGGGAGTGGAATGCTGTGAAGAAAATAGCGGTCCTACCGACATTATTGACCCTCGGCAACGGCGTTTGCGGTTTCGCGGCGATCGTTTGCGCCAGCAAAATCGGTCGCAACGATGTTGCCGGCGAGGCGGCTGACTATTTCGCGCTGAGCGGATGGCTCATCCTGGCGGCAATGGTGTTCGACGCCCTCGACGGCTACGTCGCTCGCTTGACCAAGACTGCCAGTAAATTCGGCGGCGAGCTTGACAGCCTATGCGACTGCATCAGCTTCGGCGCCGCTCCCGCTTATCTCTTGCTCCATCTTGGACCGCGCGGGGACGCCATGGCCCGGCTGCTGCCCGCCATAGCTGTACTGTACATGGTTTGCACCATCTTGCGGCTGGCCCGTTTCAATGTGAACAGCAACATTCCCGATCCTGCTGCTCACAAGCGCTTCCAGGGCTTGCCATCGCCTGGCGCCGCGGGTTGCCTGGCATCGCTGGCAATCCTGCGAGGCGAGTTGCCCGCCAAGCTGGCCCAATATTGGCCCGACGCCGATGCCACAGCGCTGGCCACGAGCGTGCAAGTCATCGTTGAATCATGGGCCATGCTGGGAGCGGTGGTGGTGGCGCTGCTAATGGTGTCGGCGGTGCCGTATCCTCACGTGACCAAGAACATCCTCCGCGGCAAACGCCATTTCGGGCATCTCATGCAGGTGATCCTGGCATCCTTCGTGATTTTGCTGATGCGCGAGTTGGCCATTGTGCTGTTGTTCTGGGTCTACGCGTTGGGGCTGCCCGTCAATTATGCGATCAGCCGCCAGCTCGCTCGCCGGCGGGCCAGGGTGCCTCGGGCCGTGGGAAGTTGAATTGCCGCATTTGCAATGACTTGCAGCGCATGGCCAGCGGATGCAGGTTTTTCTCCACTCCATATCAGTTAGCTCGCGCACTTTAAGAGTTAACTCCTGCTTCTATCCCATCCCCCAATCACAAGAACATGGCCGCCAAGTGACACATCTGCTATGCTGGTACGACGATGTTCACCGGCCTCATCGAATCCCTGGGCACCGTCCGCCGCCTCGATGCCGACGGCGCGGGGCGGCATCTTGTCGTTGCGGAAAAGACATTGGCGCCGCAGCTTGCAATAGGCGAAAGCGTCGCGGTCAATGGCGCCTGCCTCACGGTTGTGGAACATGACGCCGAGTCGTTCCGTTTCCAGGTCGGACCGGAAACGCTGACGCGAACCAATCTTGGCGAATTGGGCGTCGGCGATCATGTGAACCTCGAGCGCTCGCTGCGCATGGGTGACCGGCTCGGAGGTCACCTTGTTCAGGGCCATGTGGACGGTATGGGTAGCATCACCAGTCGCCGGCGTGTGGGCGACTGGGAACTGCTGTGGTTCAAGTGTCCTCCCGAACTGGCAGCGCAAATGGTAAGCAAAGGCTCCATCACGGTGGACGGCGTCAGCCTGACGCTTGTGGACGTGACCAAGGACGCCTTCAGCGTGGCCTTGATTCCGCACACGCTGGATCAGACAACGCTGGGCCGAAAAGCCGTCGGAGCCTCGGTCAATCTGGAAACCGATATGCTGGCAAAATACGTGTGGAAATGCTTGAAAGGCTGAAGGATGAAGAATGGCTGATGAAACAACAACGGTGGCGGAGCAGCAACCTCGGCAAACGCTGTCCTACTTGCAAAAACTCTTTCGCGAGCGCGGCATCCGGCCCAACAACAAGCTCGGCCAGAGCTTTCTCATCGACATCAACTTGGTCGACCTGATCGAACGCCATGCCGAGTTGACCAGCGAGGATCTGGCCATCGAAATCGGCAGCGGCACCGGCAGTTTGACGGCCCGGCTCATTGAACACGCCGGCGCCGTGCTGAGCGTCGAGATCGATCCGGCCTTCCATTCGCTGGTCAGCGAGCTGCTGGGCCATCGCGAGCGTTTGGTGCTGCTCCATTCCGACGCCTTGAAAAACAAAAATCACCTCCACCCACGCGTACTGGACTCCTTGACCTGGCTGCGCGAAAAAACCGGTTGCCAGCGATTGAAACTCGTGGCGAATCTGCCTTACGCCGTGGCGACGCCTGTGATCGCCAATTTCCTGATGTCCGATTTCCAGTTCGACCGCATGGTCGTGACGGTGCAATGGGAAATCGGCGAGCGACTCCTGGCTCTGCCGGGGACCAAGGACTTTGGCGCCTTGGCGGTAATGGTGCAGAGCATCGCAGACATCGAATTGCTGCGACACTTGGGCAGGGGCGTTTTCTTCCCACGGCCCAAAGTCGAATCGGCCATCCTGCGCATCTGGCCGCGGGCGGACAGGCGGGCGGCACTTATCAAGCGGTTTGGCAACTTGCAAAGGGTTCGCCATTTTTTGCGGGATTTGTACACCCAGCGCCGCAAAAACCTTCGCGGCGCCCTGGTCGCATTGCCGTCCGGGCGGCTCGGCAAGGAGGAAGTGGACCGCAAGTTGATAGAATTGGCCATCGACGGCACGACGCGGGCCGAAACGCTCGATGTCGAGCAACACCTGCGGCTGTGCGAAGCATTTGGTTAAAACAAGTTTCGCCCCGAGGAGCCAACCATCATGGCCAAACCCATTCGCATCGTGGCGCTCGCCGGCAGCTTGCGCAAGGATTCTTTCAACAAGAAACTCATCCAGATAGCCGTCAAGGCCGCGACCGCGGCCGGCGCCGAAGTGAATTACCTCGACCTCCGCGACTATCCCTTGCCCATCTTCGATCAAGACCTGGAAGCCGCCAGCGGTTTGCCGGAGCCCGCCAAAAAGCTCAAGCAAATCTTCGTCGAAAGCGACGGCTTTCTGTGGTCCTGCCCCGAGTATAACAGCTCGATCACCGCCGTGCTCAAAAACACCATCGACTGGGTCTCCCGCCCCGCCCCCGGCGAACCAAGCCTCGCCGCCTTCACGGGCAAAGTCGCCTCGCTCATGTCCGCCTCGCCCGGCGGACTGGGCGGCCTGCGCGGCCTGGTCACTGTCCGCTCGATCCTGGGCAACATCGGCGTGATCGTCCTGCCGGATCAAATCGCCGTGCCCAAAGCATATGACGCTTTCGCCCCGGACGGCTCGCTCAAAGACGCGAAAATGCAAGCAGGCATCGAAGGTCTCGGCCGGGGCTTGGTGGAGTGCCTCAAAAAACACAAACCTTAAACAACCCTCCCTATGACATGACTGACGAGCCGCGGGGTTTATCCCCGCCGGGACCAGGCGCGTGCCCCCGCCTCGCTGCGGTTCAGGCGCAGACTGAGCGCCAACGAAGTGACGCCGGACTCGCGCCCGGGGTGTCATCCAGGCGTAGACTGTCCTTTCCGAAAACTGATCAGGCACCACAGTGTATGACCCATTCCTCGGAAGGCACTAAGCGTTTGAAGTC
>DASRAT010000439.1:0-11728 GCA_035638015.1 Gemmataceae bacterium
GCCTCCTTTTTGGCCAATTTGGCTTTGTAGTCGTCCACTGCTAGTTGGGTATCAGCAAACTCCGTAATTGATGCGGCACCTTTTGAGTAAATTGCCTTGACCCGTTCCAACTTTGTCTCCATTTCCTTAAGAACTGCACGATCTGCCTCCAGTTCGGAGTAAATGACCGCGATTTTTCCCAGGATCCTTTGGCGAACAACGTTCAATTCGGCCTGAGCCAAATGCACCTTTGCTTCAGCAACGGCCAGGTCCGCCTTTAATGCATCCTGATTCAATGCTGCTTTGTTTTGCGCCTTTTGCGCCTTGTATTTTTCCACCGTTGCCCTGGCAGCGCCTAGCTCCTCGTCGGTAACTACTGAGGTGCCTTTTTGCTGGCGAAGTTGAGTCAGACGATCCAGCTTCCTTGTTGATTCGTCGAGGATCGCGTCGGTTCTTTCATAGTCAACCAAGGCAATTGCCAGCTTGGCTACTCCGGAAAGGCGCACTCGATTCAATTCCGCCTCGGCTTCGTGAACCTTCGCGGCGGAGACTAAAAGGTCGGGGTTTTGCTTGAGTGCCTTCGCCAGCGATTCTTCCAGGTTCGGCGGCGTTTCCTTCTTGCCTTCTCTCATTTGTTTTACCAAGGCATCGAGGGCATCAATAGCTTTCTTCTGCTGGTCGATAGCTTTCTTTTGCTGGTCGCTCAAAAGGTCGCCTTTGAGTCTCTCACGAATTTCTGTCTGAATCTTCGGAGTCGCATAAACCATGATTTGCTTGTCGTCAATCGCAATGATTTTCAGGCTTGCAGAGGGCTTGTAAATCGCTTCCAACGCCACGACATGCTTTTTGGCGCCGTTGGATTTGAGAGCATATGTTTTAAGCTCGGGTTTCTCCTCGGCTTGAGGAGGCTGCTGCGGTTGGGCCAGTGAAGGACTCGCAGACAGAAGAACCAGGCCTGCCACAGCCAATGTGGGGATTGCCCACTTGCTTGATCGGGCCAAACAAAGAAGCCCAGGAATGTCACCAAAAACGTTAATCTTCATGGATCCTCTCCTTTAGACGAGCGTTTTTCAATGCCGAAACCAGCCACGTATCGTCGGGCGTCAATTCCAATGCTTGAAGACCGCCGGCATCGAGTGCCTGGCGATAGCAACGCAGTGCGCCCTCCGCATCGTTTTCTTGCACCAGGTACAAATCGCCGGCCTTGAAGAAATTGGCGGCGCGGTTGTTCGGTTCGTCGTGGGCTTTCCATTCGTAAACGATGGCTTTTTCGGGTTGGTTCACATCCACTACAAGCGGTTGTTCGATTTGCTTTTCCACAATCACCACGGGCGGATTGGGCGGCGGCTCGCTTTGGATGATAGTTGTCCTGGGCGGAATAAGCCACATCGTTGCCAAACCCGCGACATAGCATGCGGCCGCGGCGCCGGCCAAAGCCAGGCGGCGAAGCCATCGTTGGCGAGTCAGCATGCGCGTGGTCTTTTGGCGCAGGGCAATCTGCAAACCTTCAGGTGGGTCGCACGAGAAGCTCCGGTCGAGAAAATCATCAAGAGGGTCGGGCATGGTGCGTTACTCCAGCTTCAAATAGGCTTCGCGGAAGGACTCGCGGGCGCGGGTCAGCAGCGATTCGATGGCTTTTTCGGTTTCGCCCCATTGGGCCGCGATGGCGGCGACACTTTGTTGCTCCAGATATTTGGCTTGCAAAACCGCTTCGTGGCGTTCGGATAATGTGGACAATGCCTGGGCAATGCGCTCCTGTTGGCTGCGATCCTCCGGAGGCGGCGCTGGCTCGGAACCGTCCAGCGGTTGTATCGGTTTGGCGCGCCGGACGCCGCGGTAATGGTTGCGAATGACGTTGGCTGCAATGCCGCGCAACCAGGCGGCGAAACTGGCTCGGTCGGGATCGAATGTGCGCAGTCGGCGAACGGCGGCCAGCCAGGTTTCTTGCACGAGTTCGTCGGCCAGGTCGCGCAGTCCGGCACAACGCCAGCAGACATATCGGTACAGTCCGGCGAAGGATTCGTCATACAAAGTTTGCCAGGCGCGCTCGTCGCCGTGCAGCACGGCGCTGCGCAGGCCGCGTTCACGCCAGACGCGGTCGCTGTCGTGCATGGCGTAAGTGTATTGTCCGGTGGGGGCGAAATCCTTCGCGGGAATTACCTCGTTCCCACGCTCTGCGTGGGAACCGATCGCTTCGACGCTCTGCGTCGCGGCCTTCGTAGGGACAAACGTTCCAATAGGTGCACCATCCGCACATGGTCGATAGCAATGGAAGTGGGACGTGGCTGCGTGAATTGCGCGCGTTGCGACGCGGAGCGTCGCGGCAGGGCGTTCCCACGCGGAGCGTGGGAACGAGGTCATTATTGTGCCTGGGCGGGATGCAGCGGGATCGTCATCAGGCCGTATTTTTTCATTTTCTTGTAGAGCGTCACACGGCTGATGCCGAGGGCGTCGGCGGCGCGGGCGCGGCTATAGCCGTGATTGGCCAAAGCCCGCTGGATGACGTTGCGTTCGATGATGTCGCGCTGGTGATGCAGCGTGTCGCCGTGGCCGTTGCTGATGGGAACGGTGCTTGACGTGGCCGCGTGATCCTGGACGACCTGGGGCAAGTGGTGGGCCATGATCTCATTGCCCGTGCTCACGAGCACCGCGTGCTGGACGACATTTTCCAGTTGGCGAATGTTGCCGGGCCAGTTGAACGATTCGAGTGCTGCCAGGGCTTCGGGGCTAATGTCGAAGAGTTGCTTTTGGAATTTGCGGTTGAAGCGAGCAGCCATGGCGCGGGCCAGTGGGGCAATGTCTTGCACGCGTTCACGCAATGGCGGCAGGTGGAAAGACATCACGTTGAGGCGGAAATAAAGATCGGGCCGGAATTTGCCGCGTTCGGCCGCATCTTCGAGGTTGATATTGCTGGCGACAATCAGGCGAGCGGTGCATTTCTGCGTTTCGATGCTGCCGACCGCCTCGAACTCGCCGGTTTCGATGACGCGGAGCAACGTCGTTTGTTGTTCAAGGCCAAGCGTATCGATTTCATCAAGCAAAAGAGTGCCGTCGCCGACGGCGGCAAACTTGCCGACTTTGACTCGATCAGCGCCGGTGAAAGCGCCCTTGGCGTGGCCGAAGAATTCGCTTTCGACCAGGTTGGCCGAGATGGCGCCGCACGGAATTGCGAGGAACTTGTGTTGTTTGCGTGGCGAATGGTCGTGAATCAGGCGGGCCAGGAATGTTTTGCCGGTGCCGGTTTCGCCGTTGAGCAGCACGGTCACGTCGTGATTGGCGGCCAGGGCGATGCGTTCGACGAGCGGCAACAGCGAGGGCGTTTGGGCCAACAGCTTGCGGGTCATCAACTCTTCGAGTGATTCGTCGCGGCCGCCGCTGAACTCGCGGCCACGGCCGAAACGGTCCCGGGCCATCTGGATTAGCGTGCCGGCTTCTTCGGGCCAGTGTAAACGCCGCGAAATATAGGGATCGAGATCGGCAATTTGCACGGCGGGCAATTGGTCGTTGTGCACGAGGAAAAGCACGGGCGGCAGTTTTTGCAGGCACACGTCCTGCACCAGCATACGAATGAGTTGGCAATCGTCAGGGGAACCGGCGACGATCAGCATCAAGCCGTCGGTGTCGCGGGCCAGGTGGTCGCGGATCTGGTCGAAGGCGCACTGGAACGCCGGCTGTCCCAAATGTTTGCGCAAGTGGTTTTGGATCGCCTCCGCCAAGAAGCGATCCTCGGCAACCAAAGCCAAACGACTGCCCGCCATGAGCATCTACCCCGTTAGGGGGCATCCTCTGCAAGACGAAATCGGCGGCGCACCGAGTGGCCGCACAATGTGCCTCTGTGGCAAGGATGGGTCAGGATGGGGGGGTTGTCAAGGAAAGGAGACGTTTACAGTGGACGGACGGCGAAATGTGAACAGTGGACAGAAAGCACGTTGCACTGTTCACTTTCCGCCCGGAAGCATGCCGACTTTTTTTGCGTAAGCGAAAACGCCGCCGGCTTCGATGATGGGCGCCACGTCGCCGAGTGGCTTGAGGGTCCACTGGTCGCCGGTGGTGCGATTGCGCAGCATGCTGGCGGCCTGGTCGATTTCCAATTCATCGCCGGTGCAGACTTGCTCGCATAAGCGGGCGCCGCACTCGAAGGGGATCAGGTAGCCGCCGTTGATCGAGTTGCGGTAGAAGATGCGGGCGTAGAACTCGGCGACGACGGCTTTGATGCCGGCGGCGTTAAGGGCGATTGGGGCATGTTCGCGCGAGGAGCCGCAGCCGAAGTTTTTGCCGCCGATGATGATCGTGTAAGCCGAGACGAATTCGTCATCGGTGTGAAACGGCACATGGCCCTTGGGCAAACCGGACTGCGACGGCGGTACGCTGGACAGGGCGTATTTGCCGAACTGGCGGTATTCCTCGGGGACCGCGGGGTTGAACGTCAGGTATTGGGCGGGGATGATTTGGTCGGTGTCGACGTTGTCGCCCAGGACGTAGGCTTTGCCGGTGATGGTGGAATGCATGCTAATCTCGAATAACAGGATCAGGTTTGTTTGTAGGCTTTCAAGAAGTCATCGCGCGTGATGCCCGATTGCGTGCAAATGGATCGTAGCGTTGAACCTTTGATGCGCGGATGATTGGGCATCGTCAACGGCGTCAGAGTCTGGTCGTCATTTTCGCGGACCATTGAGATATGCTCTTTTTCACGGACCATGCTAAAGCCAAGGTTTTCCAGCGCTTTTACAACGCGTTTTTTGGGAGCATCGCGGGGGAATTTCGCCATCAGGCCACCTCCGCCTCCGCCACGAATGCTTCCAAAACGCTTCCATCGGGATCAATCGCCTTTGGTCCAAAGGACTCGATGTGAAAACGAATAGCTGAACGGACGTCTGTGAGGGCTTCGTCGTAGGTGTCGCCTTGGCCCACGACGACACCTTTCAATCCGATGGGGTAAGCGACGTAACCATCTTTGTGTTTTTCGATGATTATTTTGATCTTAGGCGTTTTTCGCACGGCGGTTACTCCTGTGGCGTTAGCAGTAATCCCGCGGATCGGTGATCGTCCCGGTAATTGCGCTCGCCGCCACGGTTAGCGGACTCGCCAAATAGACCCGCGCCTCTTTGTGTCCCATGCGCCCCGGAAAATTGCGATTGGTCGTGCTGATGCAACTGATGGGCGTATTGAGCCGGCCAAAGGTGTCACTCGGTCCACCAAGGCAGGCGGCGCAAGATGGCTGGCCCATCTTGGCTCCCGCCGACAAAAACACTTCTTCCAGCGTCTGCCCGTTGAGCCGCTCGGATTTGAGGCCCTTGGCGATGTCACTGGTCGCCGGCACTACGAAGGTGTCGATCTTGACCGTCTTTCCTTTGAGAATCCGTGCGGCGGCGCGGAAGTCGGTCATTTTGCCGCCGGTGCAACTGCCGATGTAAGCCCGGTCGAGTTTTTCGCCGCGGACTTGCGAGACGTTCGCTTTATTGTCTGGGCTGTGCGGCTTGGCGATGACCGGCTCCATTTTGGACACGTCGTAAACCTTTTCGAAATCGAACTTGGCGCCCGCGTCGGATTTTTCCACGACGAAGGGCCGGTTGCCGGCGTTGTGTGTTCGCACCCAATCGAGGGTGACTTCATCGGGAGCGATGACGCCGTTTTTGCCGCCGGCTTCGATGACCATGTTGCACAAGGTCATGCGCTCTTCGATGTTGAGCTTGTACAAGCCGTCGCCGTCGAACTCCATCGCTCGATAGGTGGCGCCGTCGCAGCCGATGTCGCCGATGACGGCGAGAATCAAATCTTTGGCCATCAGGTACGGTGGCATTTCGCCGTGGAAAACGAAACGCATCGTGGCGGGAACTTTGAGCCAGAGCTTGCCGGTGCCGAGGACAAAACCGGCGTCGGTGTTGCCGATGCCGGTGGCGAATTCACCGAAGGCGCCGGCCGTGCAAGTGTGGCTGTCAGTGCCAAACAAAACTTCGCCTGGGCGCGTGTGGCCTTCCTCGGGCAGGGCGATGTGGCAGACGCCTTTGTAATTGGGAGTGCCCACGTCGTAGAAATACTTCAAATCTTGCTCGGCCACGAATTGCCGCAGGATGTCCACGTTGCGATTGGCCATCTTGTCGGCGGTGAAGATGTAATGATCGGGAATGACAACGACCTTGTCCTTGTCCCAGACCTTGGCGTCTTTGCCGAAGTTTTGCTTGAAAACGCCAAAGGTGCCAGGGCCGCAGACGTCGTGAGTCATGAGCACGTCGGCTTCGACCCAGATGTTGTCATCGGGCTTAACGGAATCGCGGCCGGCATGGCGGGCGAGGATTTTTTCAGTCAGCGTTTGGTTGGGCATGATCAAAGGCTCTTGAGTGATTGGTCACTTCATTGATTGTAATACATATCTTGGGTGTCGGGGCGAGTGCTGGCGTGAGATGAGGCGACGCCGCGCCGGATTTTGGCAAATGCCAGAAATGGAGCGCGGATAAGAAATGAAACAGCAAAGTGCTAAAACGCTTCAAACACTTTATCGATGATGCCTTCGGTGATTTCTTCGCTGTCGGCCTTGGAATAACCCAAATCGGATTGCATGCCCGAAACATCACTTGAAAGCGTGTTGGCTAGCAATCGGCAATCTTGGGGTGAGGACGTGCCACCACCATAGCCGTCGCTGGAATCCTGGAAAGCGCCATCCGTGGATGCATTTTTGCCGCCCATTTCCAACGCAAAGCCTCCAACGCCTGGCGGCAATTGGAGAACGGTGTTTTGATCAAATCCCGACTTGATAGCAGTTGCATTGGAATTGGTATTTGTTGTCGCAATCTGGAGTTCGGCGTCCGACGCATTTGTCTCGGCGTTTTGGGGAACAGTTTGTTCCGTGGCGCCGCCGCCAGGGCTATTCCCAGCCGCGGAGCCTGACGAATTGGCCGTTTGGGTTCCATTCTGAGTGTTGGTGTTCTGGGTCGGGTCATTCACGGCGCCGGCGTCTGGCGTGTCGCCATTTTGGGACTTGTCGCTCGCGCCTGTACCAGGCAGGTCAACGCCGTCCACGGGATTGTCGGGGGGCGGCGAATCTATGTGCCGCAGGACGATTTGGCGCTCAAGCGGCCCGGCGCCTTCGTCGTTAGCGAAGCGCACTAGCGTCAGCTCAACGTGAAAATCGGCAGGCGCCTGCAAATAGGACCAGCCGGCAATCACAATGCCGCCGTCTGGCGCGATGGCTACATCATTGGCAAAGCCAAAGGTTGCCGGACCTCTGCTGGCAATCGCCACTCCGCCATTGCCAAATGTGGTGTCCAGCGATCCATCGGCGTTGTAGCGCGTTAGTTTTTCGGCGGTGGTTGTATTGGTGTCATTAAAACTGCTGGCCAGCAAAATTCTTCCATCGGCCTGCAACGCCACGTGGCTGCCATAGTATTGCCAAAGATCGTTGCTTGATTTCACCTGGCCATTGTTGCCGAAGGTTGCATCCAACTGTCCGTTGGGCGTGTAGCGCTGCAACAATGACCCCTGTGGCCACGCCGTACTCATCGGATCTGGAATGACGCTGAAGTCGCCATAATACCAGCCTGCGACAAGCAAATTGCCAGCCGAGTCAATCGCAATGTCTGTTGCAGAGGAACTGCAATGAAGAACGTTGGTTTCGACAATGCCGCCGGCGCCAAAAGACGGGTCAAGCGTGCCATCGTCGTTGTAGCGCACCAGCGTGATGCCGAACGACTGATCGATGGATGAGCCGGCTAGGATGACCTTGCCGTCGTTTTGCACGGCGAGACCGTTGACGATGTCGCTGTGCGCTTGTCCGACGGTTGTAATCACTTTGCCGCCGTTGCCGAATGTCTGGTCCAAGCCGCCGTCGGCGTTGTAGCGCGCGGCGGCGAACCTCAAATCGGAGGCGCCCGCGACTACGATCTGCCCCTCTGGCAAAACTGTCATGGCACTGACCGTGTCGTTCACGCCAAACGGGGTAATGGTCATGCCGCCGTTGCCAAAGCTGGTATCGACGGTGCCGTCGCTGTTGAATCGACCGACAAAAAAGTGTTGCAAGGGAACTGCGGTTAGAATCATCGGAACGCCGACCGCGGGCGGCGTCGGCAAGCTGGAGGGGCCGCCATACGTCCAGCCATAGGCAATCGAACCCGCGACAAGGATTTTGCCGTCTGCTTCAACTGCAACGGCCGACGTATTCACGAAGCCCAGGGCTGCACCCATGTTGCCGTTGTTGCTTTCGGTCAGTCCGTTGGCAAATGCCGCGGCATAAATCCTGCCATTGGATCCGAAGGTTGCATCGGCTGAGCCGTCGGCGTTTTGGCGGAACAGTGCGAAAGGCTCCCACGTTCCACTGCTTGCTAGCTGGCCGTTTGGCAGGATCATCGAATTGGGGAGCATCGTGCTGCCCTGTCCAACCTCCAGGAGTTTGCCGTCCGGCTGAATCGCCAAGGACCAGTGCATGGAGGGACTGTTGGGAATGACGGCTATTCCGTTTGAGACAAAGCTGGAGTCCAAGACGCCAGCGCTCAAGAGATTGCGATCTTCCAGCGCTTCAAGCAAAGGACGATAACGGCGTTGGAGGCTCTTTGCTCCACGGCCTGCAACAAATCGCTTGAGCGGAAACGCGTGAAACATCGGCTGAACCTCCCGGAAGTTGCTGGTGTAAACTACTTCCCGAACGTTTGACGCGCGGCGGTGATGGTTAGTTCACTTAAGTTGTCATCACAGTCTAACACATCTGGCCATGAACGCAACAATCCTCACTATTTCTTCTCCAGCGCCGCCTGTGCCGCCGCCAATCGGGCAATCGGCACGCGGAACGGACTGCAACTGACATAATTCAGCCCGATCCGATGGCAGAACTTGACCGAATCCGGATCGCCGCCGTGTTCGCCGCAGATGCCGATTTTCAGATCGCTGCGCGTACCGCGGCCGCCTTCGACGCCGAGTTTCATCAGGCCGCCTACACCGTCGAAATCAATGGTTTGGAATGGATCGCGCGGGATCAGATCGTGCTCGGTGTAATGACGGATGAAGGCGCCGTAGTCGTCTCGGCTCATGCCCAGGCCGGTTTGGGTCAGATCGTTGGTGCCGAAGCTGAAGAACTCGGCGTCCTTGGCGATCTGATCGGCGACGACGCAGGCACGCGGCAATTCAATCATGGTGCCGACGAGATACTTGACCGTCGTTCCCTTTTCGGCGAAAACCAGCTTGGCGGTGGCATGAACGATTTTCGCCTGCGCTTTGAGTTCGTTCGGGAAGCCGACCAGCGGAATCATGATTTCCGGATCGACCTTGATTCCCTCTTTCTGCACAATGCAAGCGGCCTCGAAAATGGCCCGGCATTGCATCTCGGTGATCTCGGGATAAACGATGCCCAGCCGGCAACCGCGGAAGCCGAGCATCGGGTTGAACTCGTGCAATTCCTTGACGCGCTGAGCGATGATGTCGCGGCTGACTCCCAGCTTTTCGGCGACTTCCGCTTGTGCAGCGCGCTCGTGTGGCAGGAACTCGTGCAAGGGCGGATCGAGCGTGCGGATCGTGACCGGCAGTCCCTTCATGGCTCGGAATATGCCGGCGAAATCGTCGCGCTGGAACGGCAGCAGCTTGTCCAGTGCGCGACGCCGTTCCTCTGTCGATTGGGCCAGAATCATTTCGCGCATCGGCTCGATGTGATCGAAGAACATATGCTCGGTGCGGCAAAGGCCGATGCCTTCGGCCCCGAAGGCGATGGCCTGAGCGGCCTGATCGGGCTTGTCGGCATTGGTGCGAACCTTGAGTTTGCGAGCGGCGTCGGCCCAACGCATCAACTCGGCAAACTGTTGGTAGATCTTCGATTGATCGGGCTTGAGCGTTTTGTCGATCAAAACCTGGACCACTTCACTTGGCCGGGTGGCAACCTGGCCGGCGATCACTTCTCCTGTGAAACCGTCGATGCTGATGAAGTCGCCCTCGGTCAGCATTTTGTCGCCGACTTTCATGGTGCGGGTGTGATAGTCGATTTGCAAAGCGCCGCAGCCGACAATGCAGACTTTGCCCATTTGGCGGCTAACTAACGCGGCGTGGCTTGATGCGCCGCCGAAGGCGGTCAGAATGCCGTCGGCCGCTTGCATGCCGCGGATGTCCTCAGGGCTGGTTTCGCGGCGGACGAGGATGACGCGTCCATTGGGATCGCGGCGGCCGTGGGCGTCGGGTTTGCCGTGGGTGTTGACCCAAAGCTCTGCATCCTCGGCGAAGAACTTGATGCGGCCGGTAGCGGCGCCGGGGCCGGCGTTGATGCCCTTGGCCAATAGCTGACCGTCCACAACGGCCTTGCGTTTGGCATCGGGATCGAAAATCGGCTGCAAGAGTTGGTTCAAATCATCCGGCGGAATGCGGCCGACGGATAAAGCTTCTTCCTTGCTGATGAGACCTTCCTGGACCATATCGACCGCGAAACGCACGCCGGCGAAACCGGTGCGTTTGCCGTTGCGAGTTTGCAGCATCCACAACTTGCCTTTTTGCACTGTGAACTCGATGTCCTGCACGTCGCGGTAATGCTTTTCGAGGATGTTGCGAATCTCGTCGAGTTGCTTGTAAACGGCGGGCATTTCCTTGCTGAGTTCGGCGATCTTCTTGGGAGTGCGGATGCCGGCGACCACATCTTCGCCTTGAGCGTTGATGAGGTATTCGCCGTAAAACACCTTGTCGCCGGTGGCAGGGTCGCGGGTGAATGCGACGCCGGTGCAGCAGTCGTCGCCCATGTTGCCGAAGACCATCGAGCAGATGTTGGCGGCCGTGCCCCAATCGTGCGGATAGCCGTATTGCCGGCGATAGACGTTGGCTCGGTCGTTCATCCAGGAGTCAAACACGGCGGCAATGGCGCCCCACATTTGCTCGAGTGGGTCGTCCGGGAATTCCTTACCGGTCCGCTCCTTGACCGCTTTTTTGAAACGCTTGACCAGTTCTTTGAGATCGTCGGTTTTCAGCTCGGTGTCGAGTTTGATCCCCTTGGCGTGTTTGAGTTCCTCCATGATATGCTCGAACGGATCGGCCTCGGTCTTTGACTGCGGTTTGAGACCAAGCACCACGTCGCCGTACATTTGCACGAAACGGCGATAGCTGTCCCAGCCGAAACGCTCGTTGCCCGTCTTGTCAATCAGCCCCTTAAGCGTCGATTCATTTAGGCCGATGTTCAGAACCGTATCCATCATGCCCGGCATGCTAACGCGGGCGCCGGAGCGGCATGACACCAGCAGCGGATTCTTGGCGTCGCCGAACTTCATGCCCATGACCTCTTCGGTCTTCTTCATGGCATCGGCGGCTTCCTTTTTCAATTCCGGCGGGTATTTGCGGTCGTTGGCGTAATAGGCATTGCATACCTCGGTGGTGATCGTGAACCCCGCGGGCACGGGCAGGCCGATGTTGGTCATCTCGGCGAGATTGGCGCCCTTGCCGCCGAGAAGCGGCTTCATGGAGCCGTCGCCGTCGGCTTTCTTATTGCCCCAGGTGTAAACGTATTTGATCGATTTCGATGCTTTGGCCATAGGTTTGTTGCGTGAAGAAGAAAGCTGGATGCGTGGGATTTTGAGGGAAGCCTGCCGCCGCTTTTGTGTCGTGGTTGAGTTCATAAGGTTTCGGAAAAAGTCCGTGAAAAACGAGCCGCGAAGGTAGCAAAGCACAAGGGTGTGTCAAGCCGCCGCACTCGTTTACGGCGCGCCGTTGATTCCCCCCGATCTTGCCTTCAACCATTCGCCTGCTGCCCCTCAATGTCCGCAGATGCAGGCATACTCGGCACGTTTGCATTCGCCAC
>DASRAT010000440.1:0-4963 GCA_035638015.1 Gemmataceae bacterium
GGGTGTTGACGGGCGCCGGCGATGGCTGCACTTGCTGCCACGCTCATCTCAAGGAACTGATCGAACAGCACGCCTACGCTTCAGCCTCACCCATCTGTTCCGTCAAGTAATTTTGCAGGCCGACGCTTTCGATCAGGCCGATCTGCGTTTCCAGCCAATCGACGTGTTCTTCAGATTCGACCAGGATCGGCGCCACCAGTTCACGGGTGCCGTTGTCTTTGAGCTTCATGCACAGGTCGACCAGCGTGTTGTAATGCTTGACGCCGCTCATCTCCAGGGTAAGATCGTTTTTGAATTGCTCTTCGATGTTGGTGCCGACGCGGATCACGTCGTAGCGGGCGATTTCGGGGGTGCCTTCCAGGAAAAGGATGCGGTCGATCAGCATCTCGGCATGCTTCATTTCGCCCATCGATTCTTCGTAGTGCTTCTTCGCCAATTTGTTGTAGCCCCAGTTTTTGCACATTTTGGCCTGGCAAAAATACTGGTTGATGGCGGTAAGTTCGACCGTCAAGGCGCGATTGAGGGACTCGATGACTTGTGGGTCGCCTTTCATTGGCGGATGCTCCGTTGAGAGTGGGGGATGAAAGCGACATTGTAGGGTGTGTGGAGGGCCGTGGTTAGTCTAACGCACGCGCTCCGCTGCGCGTCGCGGCTAAACTGGGCAGTGCCCACTGCCCACTGCCCACTTGTTTTGCTATGTTTACCTGCCCCGCCCCGCTGCGTGCGGGGCCCAGGGGTTTCACCACCCTCTCAGGACCCACAGCCGTCGACTTATGCCTGATGTGCTTGACTGGCAGCGTGACGAACCACGCCTGGTGATGGAGCGCGCGGTGCGGGAATTGACGGCGGGCAAGCTAGTCATCCTGCCTACCGATACCGGCTATCACATCGCTGCTTATGCGCTGCATCCTGAAGCGCTGGCGACATTGGGACAGCTGGGCTGCAATGAACAGGCGGTGCTGGCTGTTCGCGATGTCAAGGACGCTCTTCGCTGGGCGCCGGGAATGAGCGCTGCGGCTCGGCGGTTAGGCCGTCGAGTTTGGCCGGGGCCAGTCAACCTGGTGATCGAATCGCCGGGAACATCGGAGGCCCAGACGGGTTGGAATGCGGGCCAGGGGACGATTCGGTTGCGCGTGCCCGCTCATGAAGCGCCGCTGATGACGCTGGGGCAATTGGCCGGGCCGTTGGTGTTGGCGCCGTTGCCGGCGGGGATGGGGCCGGAGCCAACCTCGGCGTGGGGCATGCGGGCCAGCCTGGTGATTGCGGATAGTCCGCCTACTCAGCAGCTGGTTGCGACGGTGGTCCAGGTGCGCGGCGACAAATGGCAAGTCACCCAGGCGGGTTCGATCACCGCCGAGATGTTGCAAGAACTGATGCTGACCCTGGTGCTGTTTGTCTGCACGGGCAACACTTGCCGCAGCCCGATGGCCGAGGCGTTGTGCAAAAAACTCCTTGCTGAACGGCATGGCTGCAAGCCGGAAGAACTGGACCGGCATGGAATTTTGGTGTTTTCGGCGGGTTTGGCGGCGATGATGGGGATGGAGGCATCGCCCGAAGCGGTGACCGTGATCCGCGACCTGGGTGGGGATTTGAGCGGGCATCACAGCCAGCCGCTTACGGCCGAACTGCTCGCCCATGCCGACCATTTGTTTACAATGACGCAGAGCCATCTGCGGAGCTTGTTGCCATTTTGTCCCGAGGGCGGCACGCAACCGCGGCTGTTGGCAACCGACGACCGCGACATTGCGGACCCCATCGGGGCCGAGCCAGAAGTGTACAGGGAGTGCGCCGGGCAGATCTTGCGATATTTGCAAGAAACGCTGCCGCAAATTCAACCGCCATGAGTTCAGCTTTCTGCCCGAGAGCTGATGACAGAGGGAGCCATGAAAATCGCCATAGGCAGCGACCATCGAGGCTTTGACGCCAAAAGCCGTTTGGTGCCGATGCTGCGTCAGCTGGGCCATGAAGTAATCGACCTTGGGCCGGACAGCCACGACAGCGTCGATTATCCCGACTACGCCTATCAGGTGGCCAAAAGCGTCAGCGAAGGCAAGGTGGACCGCGGTATTCTCGTTTGCGGCACCGGCATCGGCATGTGCATTGCCGCCAACAAGGTCAAAGGCGTAAGAGCGGCGCCGTGCCATGACAGCATCACGGTCGAGATGAGCCGCCGGCACAATGACGCCAATGTGTTGTGTTTGTCGGCGGATTTGCTGGGCGATGAGTTAATTGGCCGGATTGTGCGGATGTGGTTGGAGACGGAATTCGAAGGCGGGCGGCACGCGCGGCGGGTAGAGAAAATCAAGAAGATTGAGAGTGAGCAGTGAGCGGAGAATAACAAGAATCACGACAACACGAAAAACGAAAGGCCAAAAAAACAGTACTTTTTCGTGTTTTCATCTTTCGTTTTGTCGTGATTGTACGGCGCGCGATTATTCGAGACTTTGTGCAATCACTTCTAATGGATGCCACGCCTTTCGCTCGGCCAAGTCCTTGATTTGATGTCGGCACGACGTGCCGGGTGCAATCACAGTCGCATCGGGTTTCGCCTTCAGCGCCGGCAGCACATCAAGATTGGCGATGGTCACGCTTAAATCGTAATGCTCTTTCTCGAACCCAAAAGAACCAGCCATGCCGCAGCAGCCGGTTTCCAAAACCTCGACCTTCAATCCTGGGACCAAACGCAACGCCGCCGCCGTGCCGCCGGTGCCGACCAACGCCTTTTGATGGCAGTGTCCATGCAATACGCAGGATTGCTCGCAGTTCTTGAGCGGCAGATGAAGCGTGCCGGCCTTGGCTTTTTTCGCCAGCCAACCATCCGCCAGTTCCGCGGCCTTGGCGATGCGCTGCGTATCGGGGCTTGGCGCCAGTTCGGGCCATTCATCGGCGAGTGTCAGAATGCAACTCGGTTCCATGCCGAGAATGGGCGTGCCGTCTGCGATACGAGCCGCAAGCGCCGGCGCTTGGGCCTGAATAAGTTGCCGGGCTTCGTTCAAGAAGCCTTTACTAATCAGCGGACGGGCACAGCAGGTCAGTCCCGCAAGCTCGACCTGGCAGCCGGCGGCTTCAAGGACCCTTACAGCCGCTTCCCCGACTTCCGGCTCGTTGAAGGTATTGAAACAATCATCCAACAAAATCACACGGCTATCGGCCAACGGCCATCGGCTTTCGGCTTTCGGCCGTTTTGCGAACCACCGCCTGAAATGGTGCGAATGCAGCGGCGGCAAACTTCGGCGGCGGTCAACGCCCGCGCTCATTTCCAGGAACCAACGGAACAGACGACTGTCCTGCACGCGATTGACAATGGCCGCGAAAGGCGCTCCCATTCGATTGAGCAAGTGGACGTTGGCCATCAAGCGCTGGCCCAACGGGCGTGGCCGTTCTTCGTAATAGAAATTCAAGAACTCCGCTTTGAGCTTGGCCATGTCCACATTACTGGGGCATTCCGATTTGCAGGCCTTGCACATCAGGCACAAATCGAGCACGTCGTAAACCCATTTTTGCCGCATCGCCGACAGTGGATTGTCACCTGCCAGTGCCAGCCGCAAAGCATTAGCGCGACCGCGAGTGCTGTCTTTTTCATCCAATGTCGCCCGGAAAGACGGGCACATTGTGCCGCCCTGGCGCCTGCGGCACACGCCGGCGCCGTTGCACATTTCGATGGCCCGGACGAAACCCTCTTGTTTGCCGTAATCGAACAACACCGGCGGATTCTGGGGAGCGTAACCATCGCCGTAGCGGAGGTTTTCGGTCATCGTCTGGGCATCGACGATTTTGCCGGGATTGAAGACGTTGTTCGGATCGAACGCCTGTTTGACCTTGCGAAATGCCTGGTAAACGGTGTCGCCGAACATTTTGCGGTTCCACTCGCTGCGCGCCAGGCCGTCGCCGTGCTCGCCGCTGAGGCTGCCGCCGAACTCCAGGACGAGGTCGGTGATGTCTTCGGTAATGCGCCGCATCGTGACCACGTCTTCGGCGTTTTTCAAATCGAGCAAGGGGCGGATGTGCAAGCAACCCACACTTGCGTGGCCGTAGAACGCGCCACTTGTCCCATGTGCGAACAGCACCTTCTGAAAACGGTCGATAAACTCCGGCAAGTACTTCGGATCGACCGCCGTGTCTTCGATGAACGTCACCGGCTTGCGGTCGCCTTTGATGCCGAATAGCAGCGGCATGGCGGCACTGCGCATGTTCCACATGGGATTTCGCAAAGCCGGGTCCATCACCGGCACAACGGCCGTGACGCCGGCGGCGCCTTGCAACCGCCTGGCCAACTTTTGCATGCGATCAGCGATTTCGGCTTCCTCGTCACCGACGAATTCCACCATGAATAACGCGGCGGGCCGGCCCTGAATGGGGGCCATGGTGTCTTTCATGGAGAAATTGCCGCGGGCCAGATCGAGGAGCATTTGATCCATCAACTCAACGGCGGACGGTTTGAATTCAAGACAAGTCGCCACGGAATCCATGGCCGCGGCCAACGACGAAAAGTGCGGAATGAGCAGACCACGCGCGGCTGGCCGGGGGATGATGTTGAGTTCCGCCTCGGTGATGATCGCGAGTGTGCCTTCGCCGCCGACTACCAATTGGTGCAAACCGACGGGCGCTAAACTGCGGCCATTTCCAGTTTCCCCTCTCCCCGGCGCCGGGTAGAGTGGTAGGGGTGAGGGGTTATTCAATCCGGTTTCGAGAACGTCCAAGTTGTAACCACTGACACGCCGCACAATCCGCGGAAACCGCCGCTGAATTTCGGCGGCGTTGTCATGCACGATTTCCCTTGTCTGCCGGTACAGAGATCCTTCAAACGTGCGGGCGCTGGCCGCGGCTTCCCATTGAGCGGGAGACTTTGGCTCGAAGGTGGTGCGCGTACCGTCGGAAAGCACAACATTCAATCGCTTGACATGGTCAATCACTTTGCCATAAACGATGGAGCGTGAACCTGCGGAGTTGTTGCCGATCATGC
>DASRAT010000441.1:0-6479 GCA_035638015.1 Gemmataceae bacterium
CTTTCACCGGCGCCGTGGACAACAAAACCGGCCGTTTCGAGGCAGCACACGGCGGCACCATTTTCCTGGATGAGATATCCAGTCTCACCATGAAATTGCAAGTCAAGCTGCTGCGCGTCTTGCAAGAGCGCGAATTCGAACGCGTCGGCGAAAGCCGGACCATTCGCGTCGACACCCGCGTCATCGCCGCCACCAATGAATCGTTGGAAGAACTGATCGAGAAAGGCCGTTTCCGCGACGATCTTTACTACCGGCTCAACGTCGTGCCGATTTGCTTGCCGCCGCTGCGCGAACGGGACTCCGACATCCTGGCCCTGGCGAGATTTTTCCTGGAGCGCTATTGCGAGGAAAACCGCCGCGAGACGCCCCCGATTCCCATTGAGATTGTGGGCAAGCTTGAGGACTACGATTGGCCGGGCAATGTGCGCGAACTGGAGAACTATGTCGAGCGCTCCGTTGTGCTGGGACAGGGCCAAGGCGTTAACTTCGAGGCCATGCTCCCCGGCGGCGAACGCCGGCTGCCCTCCAGCAAATCCAAGACGCCCGACATGGCCCTGCAAATCCAAACCCTGGTCAAAGCGGCGCTGCAGGCCTCACCAACGGACAACGGCGAACTGCACATGCGGCTCATGCGCGATCTCGAACGCGAATTGATTGAACAAGTCATGCAGCAGTGCAACGGCGTCCTGGTCAAGGCAGCCGCGAAACTCGGCATCAATCGCAACACCTTGCATAAAAAACTGACCGAGTTCAACATGCTGGTGAAGGCTGAGAAAATCGCCGAGTGAACACCCGGATCGCCGCCCGCCACTTGACCTGGAAACCCTTTCCTCCCTTTGCTATACCGCCGCCGCCTGGGTTAAATGCCGCCAAAGCGGCGTCCTCGCGAACACGTTTTCAGCTGGAGGTTGGGCCATGCGCAAACTTGGCGTTGCCGTTTTGGTTACTCTCACTTTGACCGGTGCCGCCTCGGCCCAGACCGCCGACTGGCGCTTCCACTGGCAGCAAGGGCAAATGTTTCACTATCGCGTGCAACACTCCACCGACGTTGCCGAAGTGATCAACGGCAGCAAGGTGCAGACCAAATCCAAAATCGATCTCATGAAACGCTGGGAAGTGGTGGCGGTCGATGCGCAGGGCATCGCCACGCTCAATATGTCGATCACGCAGATGCGCAACGAACAAACCCGCCCCAGCGGAGATGTGATGCTTTTCGATTCGCAAGCGCCGGACAAAAGCACGCCGGAATTGCGCGAGCAAATGTCAAAATTCATTGGCAAGACGCTGGCCGTGTTGCGGGTCGATGGCCAGGGCAAGGTCGTTGAAGTGAAGCAAGGCGTGGCCAGCCGCTATGAGGCGGAACCACCATTGGCTTTCACTTTGCCTCCCAATCCGGTTCAAGCAGGTCAGACATGGCAGCGGGATTACACGATTACGCTCGATCCGCCCCAGGGAACGGGCGAGAAGCACGCGGCCAAGCAGCAATATGTTTGCTCCAAGATCGACGGCTCATTGGCGACTGTGTCCATCACCACGGGCCTGACCCAAATGCCCGAAAGCAAAATGGAACAGCTCCCGCTGTTGCAGAAGTTGACGGAAGGCGAAGTGATATTTGATTTGAACCGCGGCCGTTTGCAAAGCGCACGCCTGGTGATTAACCGGCACATCGAAGGTCATCAAGGGGCCGGCAGCACGTACCATTTTCAAAGCGTCTATACGGAACAAATTGTGGAGTAAGGCCGAATGCCGGCGAACTGAGTGCCGTAAGGCCCCGGGTAATAAAGCGCATCAAACTCCGGAGCCTTATGGCCCTCGACTTGCCTTCTTCTCTGTTTCACTCACCAACGTTTCCACAACTTTTTCCATCTCCGCCCCCGGCATGCCGCGGTAGCGGACCACCCCGTTGCCATCCAGTACCAGTGTCGTCGGCCACGACTCGATTCTGTACTTGGCCGTATACGGTCCCTTGCTGCCGCCGTTCCACCAGTTGCGCCAGTTGAGTTCTTGTCGATAGCTGACTTGCACCAGCGTTTCCTTCTCGGCATCGCAGTTGACGCCCAGCAGAGCGAACGGCCTACCTTCCATCTTGGTCACGAGCGACCGCTCGTGAGGAATCGCATCCTTGCAGGGCTTTCACCAGTTCGCCCAAAAGTTCAGCACAACGACCTGGCCCTTGTAATCGGCCAGATGGAGACGTTCACCCGCCGTGTCCTCGCCATCGATGTCCGGTGCCATTTGGCCCACCTTGGCGCCCGACGCCGACGCGATCTGCACAGGCTCAGGCGTAGGCTTGTGGGAAGGCACCCAATGACAACCGTAAAGCAAAAGTCCGACGCCGACCATCACCGGCGCAGTCACGAATGTGCGACGCATCGCTGAAGCCCCCTCAAACGAATAGCTAGTGCGAAGGGCGAGACCATAGCGATAGCTAGCCCGTTTGTCACGAGAAGAATCGCAATGAAACGTCAAAAAAGCCGCGTTTGGACAGGTGCCATGACAAGCTTGGCAAGCCGGCGCTGCGGGGAACTCAACGGCAATTGTGCAAGCTGGGACGGTTCGAGCCAAAGCCCTTGTTGATAATGGGTCGGCCGAAACCTGCCGCGGCGATAGGCGGCTTCCAGGCAAACTAGCGTGATGGCATAGCGCGTGACGGTGTGCGTGAGCGTCGTCAGCTCTAGTCCCAAATCCGCATCGATGCCGGTCATTGCAGGAAGCCAGCGAGCGGCGGCAGCTTCGTGCGATTCGCCGGGCTGGAGGGCGTCGTGTGGAAACTCCCACATGTTTGCCCAACGACCCTCGTCCTGCCGCTGCACGACAAGGACTTTGGAGCGACGGCGGACCACCACGGCAACTTCGTTGACGGTTTCTGTTTTTGGCGATGCCGAACGGACAGGCAAATCTTCCTGGATTCCAAGCTTACGGGCTTGGCACACCGCCTTGATGGGACAACTCTCGCAGGCCGGGGCCGTGGGTGTGCAAATCAGCGCACCGAGCTCCATTAGCGCTTGGTTGAAATCGCCGACCTGCCGCCGGGGCAGTATTTTTTCCGCGTAAGTCCACAGCAGCTTTTGGACTTCGTTTTCCTTGGGCGATCGGCGCACAGCGAAAAGTCGGCACAGCACGCGGATGCTATTGGCTTCCAGGATTGGCAAGCGGCGGTCAAACGCCTGCGACAAGATGGCGCCCAGCGTGTAACGGCCGATGCCCGGAAGTTCACGCCATACCTCGGGGTCATCGGGCAAATGCTCGCCGTTTGCCGCCGCCAGCTGGCGTGCCGCCTGGTGCAAATGACGTGCACGCCGGTAATAACCGAGACCTTCCCAAAGACGCAGCACTTGCTGCTCGTCGGCCGCGGCAAGCGCCTGCACGGTGGGGAAGGTTTGCAAAAAGCGTTGGAAGAATGGAATGACCGTCGCCGCTTGTGTCTGCTGCAGCATGATTTCGCTGACCCAGATATGATACGGGTCGCGCGTGTTTCGCCAGGGTAAGTCGCGGCGCTGGCGCTGAAACCAGGCGAGCAAGGGCCGTCGCAGTTGGGCAGTCAAAAATCCGGCGGAAAGGTCCATCAGCCCCGCTGCCGTCGCATATATTTTTGGAGAATAGCCTGGGCGGCCGCGGAAGTGTCGCCGCTCATATCTTTCTTTTTGGCGGCCGCTTTGGCTGTGTCACCCAGTTCGGCGGCTTTCGGTTCGCCTTCACCTTGTGTGACCGCTTGTTCCACGGTGGCGGGCATCTCCGTGATCGTGCTGCCGCCAGGAACGCTTTCGGAGCCCGACGCCTCGGCCTTGCCCTCGTCCGCCAAGTCCAGCAACATGGCTGCGACGGAATCATCGTCGTTGGCGTCGGGGCTGGTCGCCAACGCCTTGGGCAAAGGCGTCGGCTTGTTCACCGGCACGCTGGCGGCGCCTTCCACAACTACCTTAAATGCCAACGGCCCGATCTTCAGCGAATCCTCGTGCTTGATCTCGCATTCGCCCTTGACTTGCTTGTCATTGACAAACGTGCCATTGGTGCTGTCAAAATCGCGAACAAAGAACTTGCCGCCGCGCGCGATCAAGGCACAATGCCGTTTGCTGATGAGGGCGCTTGAGGGCCGAAGTTGGCACTGCGGATCGCGGCCAACGATAAACTGCGATAAGTTGATAGGGATTGTCTGCCCAAACGCTTTGCCTTCGGATTGCACCACCAAACTCAGTTTCATTGCGTGACCCCACTCCCGTCATGTGAGTTACGTTCGCGCCGTCGAGGACGCCTGCAAGACCGGCCGTTGGGCGGTGCGCACCATGCCCGAACTAACCGAGACAGCGTTGTAGCCGCGGCGCCATCCCCACGACGACGCCATGGCTCCGATTCTATTTCCTACTACGTTGGGCGACAACCAACTGATCATTTTGAACGCTGTGTGCCCGCACAGTCACTGTCCTGGATTCCCGCATTGGCCAATAACGCCAACTCTCACGGGTAGAGCGTGAGATCCACCAAATACGGGAACGATGAGAATGGGGGTATTGTAAGTGGCCCCTACTCAAGGATGCAACCGAAAACTGGATAAGCCAAGGACAATTGTGGGATTTCCCCAAATGGGGTGGAGAGGGCGCATCTGGCGTTTGGGAAATGGAACTGCGTTGGCGCAAACCCTGGACCCATCACCTGGTCGGCGCCTACCAATTGCTCGGTATCAGCGCAACTGCTGAGCCGCCGCTTGGTTGGCGGCTTGTTCCAAGTTGTAAGACTCTTTGCTCAACGGGAACGTCGGCGACCGCGGGATGAACTGGGGCTGATGATCCAAGTATCGGCCGGAGGGCAATGTCTGGCCGGTGTCTGGAAAATAGGTTTGGCAACCGCTGCTCCAGCCTACGGTTAGGGCGAGAGTTGCAGCCAAATAGAGGGACCTTTTTCGACGTGATGTCATTTCAATGCTCCCCGAAACGGCGAAAGGCGCGCTAGCGCGACGACCATGGTCCGGACGTCCTGTAAAGGTCGTCCTAGTTGGCTTTATCGGGTGTCGCGGGAGTGGGAATTTAACGAATTTGCGGTTTGCTCGGGGGTTTTTTCCAGAATCCTGCCCATTTCATGAAGTAGAGTTGACTAGGCTCCCCCGCATGTTAGGCTTACACGGCAAATCGCGTCCGTCGCAAACACCTCCTGACGGCGGGGAGTGCACCCCCATGACCGAGTCCTATCAGCTGTTTCTGTTGGAAGGCAACGAAGAAGTCGCTCTTCTTATCGGCATGCACCTCAAGCGCGCAGGCCACGCGGTCACCGCTTGCCGCGCCGCCGCCGACGCCCTCCTTGTCTTGCGACATTCCCCTTGTCACCTTGTTTTGCTCGCCGACCGCTTGGCGGATATGCACGGCCTGGAAGTGCTGCACGCGCTCCGCGGCGACGGCATCCGGGCGCCAGTGCTGATGATGTCGGCCAAGGACAGCGAAAAATTGGCGGCCCAGGCGATCCTGGCAGGCGCCATCGACTATTTTGTCAAAGATGATGCACTGACATTTTTGACCGAACTGCCCAAGCGGGTCCAAGAAGCGGTGGCCAGGGCGCGTCTGCAAGAATCCAACCAGCTGCTGGTCGCCGCTCTGGAATCGGCCGCAGACGGCATTTGCATCGCCGACCTCGATGGCTCGATGCTGCACGTCAACGCGGCGCTGGCAAAGATGACCGGCTACGAGCGGCAACAGTTGATCGGTCAGCACGCTCGACTTTTCCAGAGCGGGCCGCAGGAGTTCGCGCTTTACGATGGCCTGACGCAGGCGATACGCGGCCGCCGCTGCTGGCAAGGCGAAGTCAGTTTGCGCCGCCAAGACGGCACGCACGTGGACACTTCCCTGTCGTTTTCACCCATCGTCGACGGTCGCGGACAGGCGGCGCATTGCGTCGGCATCTACCGCGATATCACCCAACGCAAGCAGCTTGAAAGGCAATTGCTACACGCCCAGAAAATGCAAAGCGTCGGCACCTTGGCGGGCGGCGTGGCCCATGAATTCAACAATGTCCTGGCTGGCATTCAGGGCTATGCTACGCTGGGCTTGCGCGAACCAGGTGTTTCGCCCCAGGTTAACGAGTTTTTGCAGTTCATTGTTGATCTGTCGGACCGGGCCGCCAACCTGACCAGACAGCTGTTGGCCTACGCCCGCAAACCCTCGCTGAGCCGCCAACCTACCAACCTGGCTAAACTCCTGATCGCTACGGCCGAACTGGTGCGCAAATCGCTGGCGATCGATGTAAACCTCGAAATCTCCGCGCCGGATGTTGAGGACGATGCCTTGCGAGCCTTGGCCGACTCCAATCAACTGCAACAGGTGTTGATTAACCTCGCCGTCAACGCGCGCGATGCGCTCCAACGGCCCGAACCAATCTTGTTCCGGCTGGAACAGGCGGTGCTGGAAGGGGAGTTGACCGCCTTTCCGGAAAATGTGCCCGCCGGCGATTATGTGGTATTGGAGGTCCGCGACCTCGGCCAAGGCATGCGGCCC
>DASRAT010000442.1:0-4885 GCA_035638015.1 Gemmataceae bacterium
ACGGCTGGGTCATGACTATGTGGGCGGGTGCTTATGATCTTGAAGTGGAATTCGCAATAACCGACGCCAATACTGGCCTACCCATCGAGGGTGTCGCCATCGAGGTTGCCGTCGAAAAGGACGCCCCGTTTTACAACCATGAAGGTGAACCGGACCAGTTCAAATTGACAACCAATCACCTCGGATTGGCCCAGCGCATCTGCAAGAGAATGATGTGCTTTGGCACGCGAAGTCAACTTGGATTCACGGACACGTTCGATTCTCATTTGCCACTCGATTGGAAATGTACAATTTCGGCGCCCGGATACAACAATATCGACCTGCACTGGTTGGGAGAGTCTTTTGAGAAGCTGCGCCGCACCGAGCCCGGCAAATCCCGCGTGGAAGTTCCGATTTCCTTGCATCGGAGCACCCAATGAACAAACCGCCCAAGAAATCCAAGCGACAAGCCCTGGTCAAGTCGGCCGCCTCCGCTGCATCGCCCGCCGACTTCGACGAAGTAATCGCGTTGATCGAGTCGGCGCGGACGCGGGCGTTTGCCGCCGTCAACCAGGAAGTGATCGATCTTTACTGGAACATTGGAGCAACCATCAGCCGGCGGGTCATGGATGATGGTTGGGGACAAGGAACGATTCAAGCGCTGTCCGACCACATTCAACGCCGTCATCCAGGAATAAGAGGCTTTTCCGCCAGCAATCTCTGGCGTATGCGGCAATTTCATGACACCTATCGCAATGAATCAAAACTCGCACCACTGCTGCGAGAATTGAACTGGACGCACAATCTGATGATAATGAGTCGGTGCAAACAGATGGAGGAGCGCGCGTTTTACCTTCAGATTTGTCAACGTAAACGATGGAGCACACGTGATCTCGAACGCCAGCTTGCCACTGCATTGTTCGAGCGTTCCCTCCTTTCACCGCCAAAACTCGCAGCAGTGCTGCGAGAATTGCATCTCCAAGCTGGGCAAGTATTTAAGGATACCTACCTCCTTGACTTCTTGGACCTCCCGGCGGGCCATTCCGAAGCCGACCTGCACAATGGCCTCATCGAACAACTCAAGCATTTCCTCATCGAGCTGGGCCGCGATTTCTGTTTCGTCGGCCGCCATTATACGCTTCAGGTTGGCGGTCGCGATTTCATTGTGGACCTGCTGTTTTTCAATCGGGCCCTCAACTGTTTGGTGGCTTTTGAACTGAAGATCGACGAGTTTCAACCCGAACATTTGGGCAAATTGGAATTCTACCTGGAGGCGCTTGACCGCGATGTCCGTAAGCCGCACGAACAGCCATCGATCGGCGTTTTGCTCTGCGCTACCAAGGACAATGAAGTCGTCGAATATGCGCTGAGCCGCGCTCTGTCGCCGGCGCTGGTGGCAGAATATCAGACGCGTTTGCCTGACAAAAAACTCCTGGAGGCCAAATTGCACGAGTTTTATGAGCTAGCCCAGGCGCGTTTAGCAACCTCCGAAATAGACAACAGTTAATCTCTTTTCTCTTCCCTCACATTCTCTTCCCTCACATACGGATTGCTCCCCTTCTCAAACCCCACCTTCGTCGCCGGCCCGTGCCCCGGATAGACCACCGTCTCCTCCGCCAGCGTGTAAAGCTTGCCGCGAATCCCCTCCGCAAGTTGCTCCAAACTGCCGCCGGGAAAGTCGGTTCGCCCGATGCTGCCGCGAAATAGCACGTCGCCGCCGAAGACGACAATAGGATGTTCGCGAACAACGAAGACAATGTGCCCCGGTGAATGGCCTGGTATGTCCAGCACTTCCAGCCGTATGCCCGCGGCTTCGACAACGTCCCCCTCGCGCAGCACTCGGTCGGCCGGCGGGCTCGTCACCGGAAACCCAAACGGTGCGCTGAGATTCAGGTCGGCGTCGGATAACATTGATTCGTCGCCGGCCCCGATCATGAGCGGCGCACCCGGAAACGCGGCCTTCATCGCTTCATTGCCGCCGATGTGATCGGCATGCCCATGCGTGTTGAGAATCGCCGCCACACTTAAACCCTGATCGGTCAGAAAATCAATAATCAACTCCGGCTGCAAACCCGGATCGATCACCAGGGCGTCCGTGCGCGGTGGCGACCAGACAACATAGGTGTTTTCGGCGAATGGGGCCGACACGACGGTCTGAATCTGAAGCATTGCATCCTCTTCGCTGTAAGAACCGCCAATTGCACGTCTTTGCCGATTCTGCTTGATTTCTCTGTAAAGTATACAAATGCCGCGCTTGGCGCCGTTCAGCAGCTCTGCCCGCTAACACCTTGTCAATTCGCCACTTTCGACGTTGCCGGCGCCGTCGTTGTTCCTGTGGCACGCCACTTGCTCTTACTCTTTGTGCAACTCGGAGTCTGCCGGTGCATTGTCACCGTCTTGTCAACCGGCGCAACCTACGGCGGCCAGGAAGTTCCGACCCTTTCCGGCGCCGCTCCAACACGGAGGACTGCAAAGTGTTTTTCAATCTCAGGCCCAAACGTCGTCGTTCCCGCGCCCGTTCCCACAGCGGCGGTTTGTTTGGCTGGCTCCGTCCCGCCAGCCTGGTGGGATTGCTCGCCCTGACCGGCGGCAGCGGCAGTGTGTTGCACCTGCCCCAGTTGTCCACCGCGTCCGCGCAGCAACAACAACCGCAAGTTCAGCAACCACAATTTCAGCTGCCGCCCTATCAACAACCGCAACCGCAGCTACCACAAGGACAGCCGCAATATCAACAACCCCAGCAACAGTTCCAGCAGCCCCCGCAGCAATTCCAGCAAAAGCAGCCTGTGCAGCCCGCCGGCGCCGCCGCGCCGGCCCCCAAGGAATGGCCGCTCGACCAGCCGCTGAATCTGATCCGCCAGGCACAGGCTTCCTACGGCATGGTCAATTCCTACCAGTGCGTGCTGATCGCCCAGGAACGCGTCAGCGGCAAACTGCTGCCGGAAAACGTCATGCAACTTTCGTTTCGCAAAAACCCCTTCAGCGTCTACATGAAGTGGATCGCCCCTCAGGACAAGGTCGGCCAGGAAGTGCTATTCGTCTACGGCCAAAACCAGAATCGCATGCAAGTGATGGCGGCCGGTTTCGCGAAAAGCTTCGGCTGGATGAACAAGGAAGTCAACGACCCCCTGGTCATGCAGCACAGCCGCCACAAGATCACCGAAACCGGCATGGGCAACTTGATCGAGCGCTGCACCAAATGCTGGGAAGCCGAGCGCTTGCAAGGCTTGACCGAAGTCCGCCTGAACGAGTACGAATACAACAAACGCCGCTGCGTCCGCATCGAAACCTGGCACACGCAAAAGCACCCGAATTTCTATTGCTGGCGCAACGTGGTTTACCTCGACAGCGAATCCCATTTACCGGTGCGAATGGAATGCTACGACTGGCCGCAAGGCAATGGCCCGCAGGGCGGCGAACTGCTGGAGTGCTTCAGCTACATCGACGTTAATTTCAACCAGGTCCAGGACAACATTTTCACGGTGCGCAAGTAAGGATTGCGATTGAAAACTCAGGCCTCCGGCAAACCGATTGGATTGCCGGAGGCTTTTCCTTTTCGTCACTTCCCCGCGCCAATTTCTGTCAACTGATAACAAGCCGCCTCGGCCCCGTTGCGGACAAACAGCTTGCCGTTGGCCACCACCGGATGGTTCCACGTTCTGCCTTGTTGAGGCAGCGCCAGAAATCGACCGATTTCCTTGTGCTCGGTGGGAGTGGCTTCGTTCAACGCCACCTCGCCTTCGTCGGACAGCACCAGCAGCAAGTTTTGGTCGGCCAGGAGCAGTACCTGCCCGGTGCCGTAGCCCCGCTCCTTCCACTTTTGCTTGCCGGTTTCGAGGTCCACGCAGATGAAGAAGTCGCCCTCGAAGCCGTAAATGTGGCCGTTTTGCACCACGAGATCGTTGAAATAAGGGTTGATTGCCTTGGTCGTCCAGACCTCTTGTGGCGTCCAGGTGTTCCCGTCCTTGGTGATACGCACACGCTTGGTTCCCTTGCTGAAACCGGTGCCGAGCAGCACGTCAGTATCGTTCAGGATCGTCGGCTGCACGACGCGCTGCAAGTCGCCGAACGTGTAATCGTGTTTCCACAACACCTCGCCGGTGGGTAGGAAGGAAATCAAACCCTGCTCTGTTGCCACCACCAATTGCTCCACGCCGCAAAGCGTGGCGGGCTGCATAGAGCAATAACTGTGGATCCCCTCGCCCGCTTGCCAGGCGGGTTCGCCAGTCGCGGCCTTGTAGGCCAGCACGCTCTTGCCTTTCGGACCGCCCGCGAAAACCGTCACGATGTCCTTGACCACCAACGGCGACGACGCAAAGCCCCAAATTGGCGGCTTCTCAACCCCCGAGTCGGCCACAATGTCGCGGGCCCAGACCTGTTGGCCGGTAGCCGCGTCCAGGCAGTTGAGTTTTCCGGTCGCCCCCAGCACGTAAAGTTTGCCGTCATGAAACGTCGGCGTGGCCCGCGGGCCTTCGCCGCCCACCTTTTCATTGAACTTCGTTTTGTCCCTGTGCACCCAGATCACCTCGCCGGTATTGGCGTCATAGCAAACCACCAACTCATCCTCCTGCAGCTGTTCCTGCGTGAACAAATGCTTGCCGACCACGGCAAAGGACGACCAGCCCGCGCCTACCAGGTGATGCCAAAGCAGTTTCGGCTTATTGGTGTTCCAATCGGTGGCGATCTTGACGCCTGTCAACTGGCCATCGCGTTTGGCCCCTCGGAAACCCGGCCAATCCCCTGGCGCCAGCACCAGCGGCGTGTGAAATGTGCCCTCAATCGCCTTGCCGGCGGCCAGTTTCTTGGCGGCTTCGCTAGCCAACAACTTGTCTTGGTTCGTTGGAATCCAGCGGTATTCATAGTGGGCCACAAAGACGCCGCTCAAACGATCAAACCGCAGCAGCAT
>DASRAT010000443.1:0-8164 GCA_035638015.1 Gemmataceae bacterium
GCCACTCACCGTCGCTTCTGGCTGCGCCCAATGTGTGGCGCCGCAACCGACAGCGCCCTCCTCCGGCTGGCGGCAGTATTCCGCGCCCGAACGGCCAAACCCAAGCTGTGAAACTTTGGCGGAAGTTTCTAGCCTGTCCAAGTGCATCCCCGTGCGTTTTGGTTCGGCCCAAGTCGTGGCTGATCTGCTAACCGCCTATTTCACCTGCTGCCCCGCCGCCGTTGCCGACGACGCCAACTGCGTATGGGTTACCGCCCCGCCGATTTGCATGGCGGAGGCTGAGCAGATGATCCAACAAATCGACGACACCTTCGCCGGCACGCCGTTCACGTTGCAAATCTTCACGCTGAAACACGCCGTTGCCGATGAGGCCGCCGGTGAGCTGGCCAACTATTTCAACAAGTCGTGGGACTGGCCCGTCACCTGTGGCGAGACTTGCCGCCCCAAAGTGATCGTGCTGCCCGAAGTCCGCAGCAACTCCCTCATCGTCGTTGCGCCCACGTGTTGCTCGGAAAAGGTCGAAACAGTTGTTTTGCAATGTGACGAAGATTCGTCACGATCCGCGCCGGCGTGCCAACACTGCCCCTTGGCTGGTGCAGCAATTGGCGCCGCCGCCGGTTGCCTGACGGAGGAACCCTGCTGTCCATTGAGTGCCGGTCAACGCGGTTTGCTGCTCCACCAGGAGCAACATCGGCGGCTTGCCACCGAATGTTTGGAGAATGCTGTTACCTCCGTTCCGCACTGCGAAGCGTCCACGGAGGAGCTGATTTACACCATCTGCATCCCCGTCCGCTTTTCCTCCGCCCAGGTGGTCGCCGAAACGTTGAGCGCTTACTTCACCTGCTGCCCGGCCGCCGAGGCCGACAGCGCCAATTGCGTCTGGTTCACCGGCTCGCGGATTTGCCTGGACGAAGCAGAACAGATTGTCCAGCAAATCGATGAGGCTTTCGCCAGCACGCCGATTCAAATGCAAACGTTCGCCTTGCACAATAAAATCGCGGACGAGGTGGCCAAGGATTTGACGGCCTGTTTCAATGGTTGCTGCCATCCACTTGTTCTGACCTTGCCCGAGGTCAGGAGCAACACGCTGATTGTTGTCATGCCCAGTAGTTGTGCGGAAGAAGTGAGCAACACCATCGACCGCGTCGATGCGGGTACGCTTCATGTTCTCCGAGGAATCTCTGGCACGGGATGGGAACGCAGTCTGACGGGCGTGCATTACGAGCGCGTGGATGGCGGCATTACGCCTCGCCAAGAAACGCCCGAGGGATATCCGGAAGTAGCATGGCCCTTCGGAAGGCCTCATGCTCCAGCTGGTGTGACGCCCTATTATTTCGATCCGGGCTCGCCAGTCGCCGTAACGGCGGCGAGTGCTTTAACGGAGCAAGCGGTTTGCCAAGTAATGCAAACCAGCTTTGCAGTGCCGGCCCGCCAATGTCCTGGTATGCTCCCGCCCATGGCGCCAGTTAGCTTTCCCAGTAACGCACGCTCCACCAATAACGACCAACCCACGCACATCACCACCGACTACATGGGTGGCGACATCGCTCCGCGAAGTGGATACGAAGAGCAAACAGCCCCGCCGTCCTCCTGCAGCGCAGCCTGTAACGGTGCGGCCCTCGGCGCCATCGCCGGCGTCTGTCCCGCCGCCGAATGTTGTCATTGCCAACAATCTTGCCCCGACGTCCCCCTGGACGCCGAGGCCTACAAGCTCCACTCCGCCCGCCATTTCCTGGAAATCGGCCGCCAATGCGAAGAAAACGGCGACTACGAAATGGCCAGGAATTGTTACGAGGAAGCGACCCGCGTTTGCCCGGGCTCGAAGTACGCTGCCCTGGCCAACGCCAAGCTGGCTATGGCCACCGCGGTTGTCGCTTCGAATCGCGCCACGCACGGCGGTTATGAAACCCAGGAAGAGCCGCCGGCCAGCGCCGTGGCGACGAGTTTGATTCCGAGCCGTGTCCACGAAGCCTACCGCATGCTGCAAATGGGCGAACGCTTCGAGCAGGCCGGCGATCTGGACAACGCCTATCGTTGCTATCAAGACGCCCACGCCATGTGCCCTGCTTGCGACGACGGCCGAAAGGCACTTGAGCACATGATGGAGATCGAGGCGATCCGCAATCGCCAAAGCGAACCGCCCCAGGGCGGCGTCGAAGAGCAGGAGCCGCCCGCGAATCGCCATCGTCCGCCCTACACCAGTGAGGAAGTGGACCAACGCGAGCAAGCCCGCGCCCTGTACAACATGGCCGAGCACGCCCTCCGCTGCGGCGAATTGTCGACCGCTTACATCCAGTTCCAGGAAGCCCACCTGGCCTTCCCGGACTGCTATTTCGGCCTGCGCTCCATCGAGCGCATGACGCAAATTGAAACCCGCGCCGCCAACGGCGAAAATCGCACCAACGGCGTGAATACGTTGGGCGGCCAAAAGGTGACGCCGAACATTCCTCGGTAATGGTCATTGCCCAGAAGGGGCAGGAAATGTCAGCCCAGAGCAACGCCAACGTTGCTCTGGGCTTTTTTTGTCTCGTTCCCAGGCTCTGCCTGGGAACGCACTGCTCCCGAGGCTCTGCCTCGTCTAGTCTCAACTAATCCGCGGAAACAACGGCTTCACCTTGCCATCCTCCAGTGCTGCCAGCACCCGGATATCCTCCGCCTGCCCCGGATACTGCCAGGCATCGGCATAGCGAACCTTCTCCCACGGCTGCTTGAAATTGAAGCTCCGATAAATCACTTCCGCGGACCGCGGCAAAAACGGCTTGAGCAAGATCGCCGCCTGCCGCAACGGCTCGATCAAGGTGTACAGCACCGTCTTGGCCGCCGCTTTGTCGGTTTTCACGAGTTTCCACGGCTCATTCCGATCCGCATGGCGATTGGCCGGATCGAGAATTTGTCGCCAGATCACCTCCAGCGCCTGATTGTAACGGCACGCTTCCACATGCGCCTGCAACTCGGCGCCGTCGCCCTCGCCGATCTTGGCCGGCACAATTCCGGCAGTGCCGTCCAGGCAACCCCCATAGTTCTTGGTGATGAGCGTCACCACGCGGCTGTAAAGATTGCCCAGATTGTTCGACAAATCGGCATTGCACAGGTCCACGAACCGTTGCCAGCTAAACTCGCCGTCGCCTGGAAAGGGGCACTCCCTCATGAAGTAATACCGAAACGCATCCACGCTGAACTTGGTAATGATCTCCATCGGCTCGATCACATTGCCCAGCGTTTTGCTGAACTTTTCGCGTGCCCCCGTCTCCTCGCTCTTGCGGTAGACGAAGCCGTGGCCAAACACCATCCGCGGCGGCTCGATCCCAGCAGCCATGAGCATTGCAGGCCATTGAGCGCAGTGAAAGCGCGTGATGTCCTTGCCGATAAAGTGAATATCGGCCGGCCACCACTTGGCAAATTTCGCTTCATCGCTGCCGTAACCGATTCCCGTGAAATACGTCAGCAAAGCGTCGAACCACACCCAGATGGTGAACGATTCGTCAAACGGCACCTTGATGCCCCACTCCTGGCCGGAGCGGCTGATGTTGATGTCTTGCAGGCCGCTTTTGACGTAACTCAGAATCTCATTGCGCCGCGATTCCGGCTGTATGAAATCAGGATGCTCGTCCAGGAATTTGAGCAATCGATTTTGAAATCTTGACAGCGCAAAGAACCAACACGCTTCCGAACGCTTCACCGGCGGCACCTTGTGATCGGGACAGACGCCGCCCGCATCCTTGATGTCGGTCTCCGATTTGAACGATTCGCAGCCCTCGCAATACCAGCCCTCGTATTTGCCCCGATAGATGTAACCGTTGTCGTGAACCTTTTGAATAAACGTGCGCGCGCACAGGTGGTGCCGCGCCTCGCTGGTCTGCACGAACTCGTCGAAGCTGATGTCTAGCGCCCGCCACACTTCCTGGAACTGCCGAGCCATGTCGTCGCAGTAGGCTTTGACATCCTGCCCCAACTCGGCGGCGCGCTTGGAGACCTTAACCGTATTCTCATCGTTGCCCATCAGGAAATGGACATCGAATCCCTCCATGCGGCGGTAGCGGGCTTGCACGTCGGCCCCGAGTTTCTCGAAGGCGGTGCCGATGTGCGGCCGGCTATTGGGATAGTCGATGGCGGTGGTCAGGTAAAAGCGTTTGCGCTCGGTCATTGCTTATGATTTCCCCATGTTGATCCTCGTTCCCACGCGGAGCGTGGGAATGCACTGCCGCGACGCTCCGCGTCGCAACAAGCACCCCTCCAGGCGCCAGAACCCCATTCTCTCACGGCCCACTTCTGCAATCGGCTCGTTAGCTCCCAAAGCCCCAGATTTCACCCACTACGTCGACTCTCGCGACGCAGAGCGTCGTGGCAGTGCGTTCCCACGCGGAGCGTGGGAACGAGGGAGATTGAGCTATTATGCGTGCGCCCCCAGCCGGGGACCACCGCCTGACTGTAAAGACACTATCCTTCCCCGCAAAGTTCGTATTTTCGAGCTATAGTTTACTGTCCCGTCACAGTGCAAACTGGGCCGCATTCGTTCCAGCGCGAGTATTGGCACATTTGTGGACGGTCCAAACTATGTCAAGCCATCACGACCACGAATTTGACGCCACCAAGCCCGCCCTGGTCCTGCTCCACGGCGCCGGCGGCAAGAAACATCGCATGCTCGACCGCGACGTGCTGGTCATCGGCCGCGCCCGCGGCTGCGATTTCGGTCTGGACGCTCCAGATATTTCCAACATCCATTGCATTATCAACAACGGCCCACACGGCTTCCGCATCCGCGATTGCCAGAGCCGGGCCGGGACCAAGCTGAACGGCAATGCCCTCCGCGAATCGGCACTGCACGACGGCGACACCCTGCAAATTGGCCCTTTCAGCTTTCGCGTTCACCTGCCAGCCAACTCCGTTGCTATTCCGACACAAACGCAAAACGTCCGGCTCCAGCATATCCAGCATTCACGCCGCAACCTGGCCAAAATAGCGCTGCGGCAACGCAAAATGCTCATGTTGCAAGATCTCGGCAAGACGCCGGCCAATGGCAAAGCGAGCAAGGCCAAGCTCAGCCAGCAAGTTCAAACGCTCAAGACGCGGGTCCGCGAATATGACCTCCGTGCCCGCGGCCTGGAGGATGCCGAACGCGAACTCGCCAAGGACCGCGAAAAGCTTGAACACGATATGCGCGCCTTTGACGAGCTGACACGCGAACACGAACAACAAATGGCCAAGCGTCGCCAGGAGATGGAGGCCGGCCTGCAGCAGCGTCACCGTGACCTCGAAGCGTTGGCCCGCCAACTCCAGTTCCGCGAGCAGCACTTGCAGTCTCGTGAGGGCGCCAGCGCGGAACACCTGCGAGCCAGCGATGCCTTGCAGCAAGATCTGTCCCGCCAGCAGCATGCACTGAACCACCAACTCGAAGCCTTTGAACGCCAAAAGAAGGAGTTCTCCATGAAATGCGACCAATGGGCGAGCGACCAGGCGTCGCTCCTCACTCGCCTGGGTCAGCAAAAAATGACATTGGCACAAGTGGAAGAAACACTGCGCGGCCAGCGTCAGGACTTGGACGACGTCCTGGCGGCCTTGCAAGAAGGCCAGGCACTGGGCGAGCAAGCCGGCAACGGTGAACTGGCGGCGCTGCGCGACGAAAACGACCGCCTGCGTCAACTCGTTGCCGCCCGGCCGCAGCACAGCGGCTCCGCGGAAAAGGAGCAAATCCTGCAGCGCGAAAACGAAGAGCTGCGCCAGTTGCTGGCGGGCATGGAGCAAGAGCGCGAGCAACCCCACGTCGTCGTGGCCGGACAGCAGGAGGCCCACGCGGCGGAGCTCGCACTTCTCAAGGCGCTATTGGCGGAAAAAGAATCTGTCATCCAGGAGCTTAGCGCCAAACCCGCCCCGGTCGGCGGTGAGCGCGACATCGACACCTATGAGACCGAACTCAACAACATTCAGCGCCAGCTCGAAGTCGATCGGCACACATTGAACAAGGAAATCGAACAGCTCCGCGCCCGCAACAAGGAGCTTGACGAAGCGACCCGCGAAATGGAGCTGGAGATGTCCCGTGAGCGCGCCGAACTGGCCAGGGAACGGCAGCGCGTCGATCGCTTGCGTGACGATGTTCGCCAGGAAGTGGAGCGCATGCAGCGCGACGGTGGCTTGCGCGAACGGCTGGCGCCCGTCAACAACCTGCGCGATCAGATCAACAATCGCCGTCAACCGGCCAATGAACCAGCCGCCCGGCCCAGCAACGAAGATGTGATGCAACAGCGGCTCAAGGCACTGCGCACTCGAGTCAATGAATGATTACTGCAATTGGTAGCGTGGCACTCGTTGCCAACCACCTCATGGCTTACTGACGGGCGGCGCCGCAGCGGACAAAAATCCACATGTCCGATGACTGCCATCGCAAAACGGTTTGTTGTTGGAATGGCCGCAGCGGCACAATGCAACCACGTCCTTGCCTTGCGGGATCGGGATATCGTTTCCCAGATGATCCTGGATTTTGATGGTTGCCGGCACCACAAGGGGGCCATTTTCGCGGCAGCGAATGGTGATGGGATCGGCCATGATGGTTGTCTCCTCCTTCAATTGAATGCTCAGCGCAATGTCGTGGTGGAGTTGTTGTAGCGACAACCGCCGCCATCGTAGCACAGGCGGCTGGCCTGTTATTCTTGTGACAGGCGAGCCGCCTGTGCTACGATGCCACATTTAGGGCCACATCAAGTATAATCTCCATAGCCGCTATACGAGCAGTTTTCCGAGTTAGCAATCACTCGCTAACTCGTCCTTTTTTGTGAGCGCCGACAAGCCCCCCGGCCTCTCACGTCCGAGCGGCGGGAATGGTTGAACACACATGAAGGCAAGCCCGCGACCGGCACAGCGACGGCAGGCGGACTTCGAAGCGCTCCACGAGCGCCATAGCCGCGAAGTCTGGGCCTTGGTCTATGCGCGCTGGCTCAACGCCGATTTGGCCCTCGATATCATGCAGGAAACGTTTCTGCGACTGTGGAAACAGTGGCAGGACGGCGGCGAGGACATTGTCAATCCGCGGGCCTGGTTATTGCGTGTGGCCCGCAACTTGTCGGAGGACCATGCCAAAAGCGCCTTCCGCCGCAACGGCACCCAGCCCGTGGAGACCATGAACGGCGTCAAGGCACGCGAGCTGTTGCCTCTGGAAAGATTGGAAAAAGAAGAGACATTCGGTAAACTACGTGACTTGCTGAACGAACTGGCGCCCGCGGACAGGGAAATCTTGACGTTGCGTTACGCTCTGGATTACAACGCCAGCGACATCGCGGCTTTCTTACATATCAACTCGACTGCTGTACACATGCGCCTGAGCCGGGCCAGACAGCGGTTGGCGGAACGTTTGACGGCTCAAGGTATGGTGCCCTCTCCATGATCTACCCCACACGACCTCCGGTCCATCCCCGGCTCGCGCCCCAGCGCGACGACGATGTGGATGGTTTGCTTAGCCGGTTTTTCCGATCGGAACTGCCCGAGCCGTGGCCCACTTGCCCCACCGTGTCCGCGGCCCCGAATGCGACTGTCAAGTCACCCTGGAAAAGCTTCTTGCGGTTCCCGGTGCGTGTTGCCGTGGCAGCAGCGGTGGCGGGCCTGGTGATTGGCTACGCCGGTTTGCAAAGGTGGTTTCCAGATCCCAAGCCGGTGGCGCCGATGTCAATGTCCATGGACAGTGGCAACGGCATGGCCATCAAGCTGCCCTCACCCGGTCCCTTTATTGACCACACAAAAAACGGCGTGCTAGTCCGCGGCGATGTGATCGAAACGCCCGATCCCAAGAAGTTCAACTTGCGTGTCGAAGAATTGCCGGCCAAGAAGCAATAAGGTGAATGCGGCCATGCGAAGCGGTTTGATCGGTTTGATATTGTGTTTGATGGCGACCCCGGCACATTCCGGGCAGAGCAATAGCGATGCGCCCGCTCCCAAGAACACCGTGCCGGGCCTGCAACTCGCCCCTGTGCCCGCGATTCTCAACGCCCAGGTGCCGAAATTGCCGCGTGGTCAAGGCCTGGTCATCGAACAAATCGGTATGGACCTCCCCAAGAGCCTGGCGACATTGAATGTCCACGACGTGTTGCTCAGCTACGACGGCAAACCAATCAACGACATCGGCCAATTCAATCGCCTGGTGCAAGCCGCCAAGCCCGATCAAAAAGCCCCGTTGGTT
>DASRAT010000444.1:0-4031 GCA_035638015.1 Gemmataceae bacterium
ACCATGCCTGGCGACGAGCATCAGGCGATCACGCATGTCAGCGTCGTCGAGCAACTTGGAGGGTTCACGCTAGTCGGGTGCCGGCTCGAAACGGGTCGAACACATCAGGTTCGCATTCATCTCGGCGAACGTGGCACGCCAATCTGCGGGGAACGAATCTACGACCGGCCATTGCATGGCGCGCCGCTGCCGGATAAGAGCGGGGCGGAACGATTGGCACTGCACGCGGCGACGTTGGCGATTGACCATCCGGCATCCGGTAAAAGAATGAGCTGGACGGCGGCGATGCCTGCGGACATGGAACGGTTGTTGCGAAAGTTGCGTGGCAACCAAGTGCGGTAGAGCCAGGTGCGCTTGCGGTTTGTTGGGACAGTGCGTAAAACACCGGCGAGCGCGAAACCGCAAGCGGCTGGAGGGCTGCGCCATGACATTGCTCTACCGCGACGACATCTTTCTAAAACATGACACCGGCGCCCATCCCGAGCATGCAGGACGGCTGCGCGCTATTCATGCCTTGCTCGATAAGAGCGGTCTGGCTGCTCGCTGCACACACGCCACATTTACACCGCTAGCGGAAGAATCCCTCGGCGCGGTTCACGACCGCGGCATGATCCAGCGTGCCAAACAAATGGCTGCCCACGGCGGCGGCCGGCTCGATCCGGACACTGTTGTTTGCCCGGAATCGTTCAAGGTCGGCCTGGCCAGCGCCGGCGCCTGCGTGGCGGCGGTCGACGCGGTGCTGCGCGGCGACGATCAGACGGCACTTTGCCTGGTGCGGCCGCCGGGGCATCACGCGACGCCCAATTACAGCATGGGATTCTGCATCTTCAACTCCATTGCCCTGGCGGCCTATCATGCCCGCAAAGTGCACGGCCTGGACCGCGTCCTCATTGTGGACTGGGATGTGCATCACGGCAATGGCACGCAGGATTGTGTTTACGAGGACGGCGGCACATTTTTTTACAGCATTCATCGTTATGGCGGCGGGTTTTATCCAGGGACCGGGGCCGCCGATGAAACGGGGACGGGCAAGGGGTTGGGTTGCATTCAAAATGCGCCCGTGAAATACGGCACGCCGCGCCAGGAATATTTGACGCGTTTCACCCATTCGCTCGAAAGCTTCGCGGACAAGGCGAAGCCGCAATTGATACTGGTCAGCGCCGGTTACGACGCCTATCGCGGCGATCCGGTAGGCTCACTGGGATTGGAGACCGAAGACTTTGGCGTGTTGACCGAGCGGGTGTTGGACATTGCCAAGGTCCACTGTGGCGGCCGCGTGGTAAGTTGCCTGGAGGGCGGGTATAATCCCGATGCGCTGGCGGAAGCGGTGCGGTTGCATTTGGAAACATTGTTGGGCGATTGATGTTTAGCCGCGGCCCGCAGGGCCGCGCGGGCCTCCGGCCCGCGGCTAAACGAAAACTCGGAGATTGCATCATGCGCGGTATTGTCGGCGTCATAGTGGTCGCGGGCTTGTCGTTAGGCGCCAGCCAAGGCGACCAAGGCAAACTGAATTCGCTAACGCCGAAAGAAGCCACTGATGGTTGGCTGCTGCTTTTCGACGGCGAAACGCCGTACGGCTGGACGGCCACCATGCCTGGCAAATTGACGGCCCAAAATGCCAATCTCCGCTTTGAAGGCGCAGGAAGTTTCCAAACAAATACCGCGTTTCCGGAATATGCTCTTCAGTTCCAATGCCGCATTACCGCGGCTCAAGCCCACGAGGATGTGCGACTCAATTTCCGTAATACGACAGTGAAGTTTGCCTTGCCCAACGACAAATTCACAGGCTGGAAAACCGCCAAACTTTTGGTGACTGGCAAACGTTACAAATTCACCATGACCGCCGGCTCCACGGATTTTCCCGTTGTGGATGGTGAGCTTGCCGATCTGCTTGCTGGACCCATCAGCTTCACGGTCGCCAAGGGCGTGAGCCTGGAAATCCGCAATGTAATATTGATGCCCCTCGGCCAAAAACCCCTCTTCAACGGCAAAAACCTCGACGGCTGGCACGAATTCAAAGGCGCCAAATACGTCTCCAAATTCAGCGTCAACGACAAACTCGAACTCAACGTCAAAAACGGCCCCGGCGATCTGCAAACGGATGGCAAATACGCCGATTTTTTGCTCCAACTCGATTGCCTCAGCAACGGCAAGCACCTGAATAGCGGTGTCTTCTTCCGTTGCAAGCCGAATGAATATCAAAACGGCTACGAGTGCCAGATCCACAACGGCTGGAACGCGCAAGCCGACAAGGTCTATTCGCTCGACCATTTCGACCCGATGACGCACAAGCTGCTGAAAACCGAAAAAATCAAATCGGCCGCGATTGACGGCGGCACCGGCGGCATCTATCGCCGCATCCCTGCGCGGAAGCAAGTGGCCAAGGATTTTGAATGGTTCACTCTGACGCTGGCAGCTCACGGCAATCACATTGCCACCTGGGTCAACGGCATCCAGGTCTGCGATTGGACCGACAACCGAGCGGCCAACGTCAATCCGCGCAACGGTTGCCGCCTGGAAGCGGGGCACATCAGCATCCAGGGGCACGATCCGACGACCGATTTGAGTTTTCGCAAGATACGCATCGCCGACTATTTAGCGGCGGAAAAAAAATAACGTTTAGCCGCGACGCCAAGCGGAGCGCGAGATTGCGAGGCCTCATGTCCGACCACGTTACCAAACTTGATGGCAGCGGCCAGAATGCCAGCGAATCGGTAACGGCAGCTCCATTACCACTGACCACCCTTCCTGACTTGACGTTGCCAACCCACGTTGATGTCGCCCACGAGCCGCAAAAGGATCGGGAGTTTATCTGGGTCATCATTTGGGCACTATGGAGTGGGTTGGCAGCAAAGTTTTTGGATGACGGGGATGAGAAGCGCATCGTCATCCAGGGGATCGTTGGCGTGATTGTGGGAACGGTTGGCGGCATTGTTGGCGAGAAATACGCCGGTATGAGACAAGGGCGAGACCTGATCATTTATTGGACCCTATTTTGGGCGGTGACTTGGGCGCTTGTGTATTGGATTCCGATTGGATGCATGTGGCTGCTCGCCAGGCTTATGGGCCAAGTTGTTGAGGGAATGCTGAGTACCTCATTGCTGGCAATCGTCTTTGGTGTTGGTGTTGGGACCATGGGCGGCGCGGGTGGCGGCTGGATTCGTTCCAGGCTGATGACCAAGCGGCAGGGTGTTTTCGCCGATGCAAAGCGGTTACCTTCTGACATCGTCAACATTGCTCAAGACTGGACCCAAGAAGAAAGGCGGCGGCAGTGAACCTAACTTGGCCAGGCGGTAGTGGGCCATTTTGATTTCTTTGTGGGGCAGACATTCCTGTCTGCCAGCAGCCTCTGCGGCCAAGTGGCAGACAGGAATGTCTGCCCCACGAAAATGAACCGCTATCGGCCAGTCTAGCCGCTTCCGCCACAACTCCTTATGCTAGCACTTCCTAATTCATGACCATTCGTGGGGTTTGAAACCATGTTCGCGGTATTTGAAGACGGCTCCCGCCAATATATTGTCAGCGAAGACGACGTGGTCCGCGTCGATTATCGTGATGTCGAAATCGGCGACGTGATCGAGTTCGACCGCGTTTTGCTCTACAAGAACGAAGCCGATATGCAAATCGGCCAACCGGTGGTGGCCGGGGCCAGGATTGTGGCCGAGGTTATCGACCATCCGACGGTGAAGAATACCATCCAGCACTTCCGCCGCCGCAAGAATTATCGGCGTTTCAAGGGCCACCGGCAGCCGTATACGAAGGTGGGGATTTTGCACATCTTGCTGAAGGGGCAGGAGATTCCAGATGACGAGGGGCAGGCGGCGGAGGGGGCGCAGACTTGACCGCTTAGCTAAATGCAATGTCACCTCTTGATTATCTCGTGATCGCGGCCCATCCCGACGACGCCGAACTGGGCGTCGGCGGCACCATTCTTTCACTCAAATCGCAAGGAGCGCGCGTAGGCGTGCTCGACTTGACCAACGGCGAACCTACGCCTCTTGGCTCGCCCGAAATCCGCAAACGCGAAACCG
>DASRAT010000445.1:0-5363 GCA_035638015.1 Gemmataceae bacterium
TTTTGGTTTGCGTTTCTCTGGCTTCGGCCCAGACCGGCGCCACGCCTCCGACGGGCGTCAATCCGGTCAAGGTTGCCGGCACCGAGTGGAAAGGCAGCGAGACCTTGGATGACTTCGGCGAACTGACCTTTCAGTTCTCCCAGGGCGATGAGGTCCTCATGATCGACGCCCAGAGCGATGTGGCCGGCCACTATGTCCAGAACGGCGCCACGGTCACCATCACGTTCGGCAACTGCGTTTATGTCGGCACGATCAACGGCAACGTGATGTCCGGCACGGCCCACTTCACGGACGGCGACGACACCAGCTGGAGTTTCAGCGTCAATCTGCAACCCAAGTAATTGACGTTGGTTCGATTACGCAGACAACAGCCCGAGGGGCAGGCGAGGCAGCCAAGGTTGCTTCGCTTGAACCTCGGGCTGGTTGTCGTTTGTGATGGGCAGAAAACTAACCACAGAGGCACAGAGACACACAGGGGAGATTTCCTTTATCCCCTCTGTGTCTCTGTGCCTCTGTGGTTAGATCTTTTCAATAATTCTGCGATTTGTCTGTCACAAATGCCGGCCGCGCGCATACGGGGATGTGCCAAACAGGCCGGTCAAACAAATGTTGTTCAGCCGGTAAACACAATAACCAAACGCAAGTCGCTGACTTGCTTTTCCAAGGAGATTTCCCATGATTCGTGCAATGTGTCTCAAGCTGTCCGCCGCGTTGGCCGTTCTGTTGGTTGCCGCCACGCTCGTTAACGCGCAAACCTTGGTCACGTCGCCCGCGGGCGTCAGCCCGGTCAAGGTGGCCGGCACGCAATGGAAAGGCAGCGAAACCCTGGGCAACTTCGGCACGTTGACCTTCCAGTTCTCCGAGAACGGCGAGGCCATCATGATCGACGCCGCCAGCACCGTGGGCGGCACCTACACCCAAAACGGCGCTTCGGTCCATATCACCTTCGCCAATTGCGTGTACGTCGGCACGATCAACGGCAACGTGATGTCGGGCAACGCCCACTTCACCGACGGCGATCACAGCAACTGGACCTGGAGCGTCACTCTCCAACCCAAGTAAGGGATGTCAACCGGATGTCAACGCATCGGCCCGAAGGGCAAGCGAGGCAGCGAAAGTTGCTTCGCTTGAACTTCGGGCTGGTGGTCGTTTATGGCGCTTGCCGTTTGGCTGCTTCCCGCAAGGGGCCGAAGGAATGCTGGAACTTTTGTAGCGCCGCAGCGACCCTAACCGCATCCCTGTCGCGAATGGCTTGCCTGGCTTCGGCGAGGTCTTTGTTCGCCGCCGTCACAAAGGCCTGCAGCGCGTCCACGGTCTGCGCATCCTTGTCGGACGCCAGCGCGGGCAGAGCCGGCGCCACTTTCAAAAATTGGTCCAGGCTTTGCGCTGCCCGATCAGCGTGGTCGCCGCACGCGTCCCAGTCCTGCTTGGCCAGAGCCTGCTCAAAGGCACTGACGGACGCGTCGATCTTGGCAACCTGGTCCACGGCAAAAGATCGGGCCAGACGTCCCGTCGCCGGCGCCCCCATACAGAAAGAAACCAACAAGGCTGCTCCGGTGAACAAGACCACCACCATCAACCCCACCGCGACGCTGCCGAGGGCCGACAGCCGCATGAACGGCTTGTTCTCGCTTTTCACTCGCCACTCGAATAGGCCTACCATCGCGATCCCTAACAGCATCAGCCACGTCGTGTACCCGCCCGCGACGTGGCTCAAAGCGGCGAGAAAATCCGGCATCCATGACCACCCAGGTTCCTGGAGCAGCGCTCGATCGAGAATGCCGTCGTGCAGGAGCTTGTTGAACCTCGGCACGATGAAGGTCACGGCGAACGTAATGAAAAACAACTCCAGGGCGATCACCAGCGACAAAGCCAGGTGCGCCCAGGTCGTCCACAGCCATTTCGCTTTCATGGTATTTTCCTTCCACTCAAGAGCCTTGTCGATCACCACCGCCATCATGCGCTGCCCGTGTGTTGCCTCCAGTTCTGAGCGCACCTCTTGGGGCTGGCCGAATTCCTCCAGCGCCTTGTCCAACGCGGCCGCTTCCGGCAGCCCCGCTGCCTGGTGCTGGGCCACGGCGTCAAGCAAATGCTCGCGCAGTTCCTGGCGGACATGCCGGCGCATGGCCCGGGGCCCACCGATGCCGCGGCACACTTGATCGAGATAGTGCTCAAGCTTGTCCATTGGATTTCTCCAGAATGCAATTGACGGCGCTGCACAATTCGCTCCAGGACTGAAGCTTTTCCTTGAGCGTCGCCCGCCCTTTCTTGGTGATGTGGTAGTAGCGCCGTTTGCGTCCGGTTTCCTTTTCCTCCCACTCACCAATGATCAACCCGCCTTGCTCCATTTTGTGCAAGCTTGGATAGAGCGAGCCTTCTCGCCAGCTGAAGGCGCCGTCCGTTTCGCGATGCACCGCCACCACGATCTCATAACCGTACATCGGCTTGCGGCTCAGCAAAGACAGAATCAGCAGCGAAAGCGTGCCTTTAAGCAGTTCGGTGTCCATGACCATCCATAAGCAAAGGAATCCGATACATCGAAGTCCTTTGTATTATCGCCCTGCCAAGTGTTATGTCAAGCGCGTAGCCGACTTTGTCAGGAGCAAATAGGTTTACCAGGCGAAAGTGCTGCCGGCGCTTATCTGCTTATCATCCAGCTTGGAGAACTTCCATGAGATGCCTGCGCGTTTTAGCGGTAGCCCTGCTGCTGCCACTTTGCCTGATAGCCGACGCCGGCCAAGATGAAAAACCCTGGATTGTCTACGACGGATTCGACGGCCCCGGCAAGGGCAAGCACATCGTTTTCGTTAGCGGTGACGAGGAGTATCGCTCCGAGGAGACGCTGCCGCAGATGGCCAAGATCCTTGCCAAGCATCACGGCTTCAAGTGCACTGTCCTGTTCGCCATCGACCCCAAGACCGGCATCATCAGTCCGCAAACCAATAACAACATTCCCGGCCTTGAAGTTTTGAAAGACGCCGATCTCATGGTGATTTTCACGCGTTTTCGCAACCTGCCGGATGCACAGATGAAGCACATTGCCGACTATGTGGAAACCGGCAAGCCGGTTATCGGCCTGCGGACGGCGACGCATGCATTTCAGCTGTCGAAGACGAGCAATTACCTGAAATTCACGCACACCAGCAAGGAATGGGACGGCGGTTTCGGCAGGCAAATCTTGGGCGAAACCTGGGTTACCCATTACGTTCCCAACGGCAAAGGCTGGACGCGCGGCGTCCTCGTCAAGGACAACGCCAACCACCCGATCCTGTGCGGCATCAAGGACGGCGACATTTTTGGCCCCACTGGCGTTTACGAAGTGAAACTGCCGATGCGTGAAAGCTGCACGCCGCTGGTCCTGGGCCAGGCCGTGTCACCGCCCAAGAAAGGTGAGACAGTTGGCGGGGCGCCGTTGGGCGGAAAATACAACAACCCCATGATGCCGGTTGCCTGGACCAATACCTTCAAGGCGCCCAGTGGCAAAACCGGCCGAGCCTTTTGCACCACCATGGGCGCGTCGCAGGATTTCGCCAACGAGGGCATGCGCCGTTTGCTGATTAACGCCACCTACTGGACGCTTGGCATGGAAGCGCAAATCCGGGAGCAAAGCAAAGTGGACACAGTCGGTGATTTCAAGGCGACACAATATAAGAGCGGCGGCCATGTCAAAGGCGTCAAACCCGTAACCCTGAAAATGGAAAAGTAAGTCAAAATTGCAATAATTCGGAGAAAACTATGGGCAAGGTGTTGGTGCTTTTCGATTCAGCCAGCGGCAATACCGCCAAAATGGCAGAGTTGGTCGCCGTGGGAGCGGCCAGCATACCTGGCATTGAAGTGCGGTTACGCAAGGTGGACGAAGCGACGGCGGACGACGTGGTCTGGTGCGATGGCATTGCCTTGGGCAGCCCGACCAACATGGGCATTTTGTCCTGGAAAATGAAACGCTTCTGGGACGACGTCATGGGACCGCAGTGGATGAAGGTAGACGGCAAAATCGGTTGCGCGTTTTCCTCCGCCGGCGGTTGGGGCGGCGGCACCGAGTTAGCGTGTCAATCACTGCTTACTGTGCTGATCAACTTCGGCTTCCTGGTTTTCGGCGTTACGGATTACGCCAATAAGTTGACCACTGCCCACTACGGCGCCATCTCGGTGCGCGAGCCACGCGACGAGGGCACGCAAGCGGCCTGCAAGCTCCTCGGCAAACGGCTGGCCGAATGGGTGGCGGCTTTTCACGACGGCCGGCGGGACCAGCATCCGCTGCACAAGTCCGATCCGCGTTTGCATCCGGGTTGAACAGGCGACGCAAAACCATGCCGAAAAAATCCAGCCGCCGAGCCGATTTCGATTCTCCCTGGAAGGAAGCGCTTGACTATTTCCTGCCGGCATTTTTGGCTTTTTTCTATGCCGAGGCCCATGCCGGCATCGATTGGTCAAAAGGTTATGAGTCGCTGGACAAGGAGCTACATCAGATCGCCCGCGGGGCGCGCAGCGGTAAAAGCTTGGCTGACAAATTGTTCAAGGTTTGGCTCCTTGGCGGCAAAGAGGCCTGGCTGCTCATTCACATCGAAGTCCAGGGCGAACCAGAGGAGGATTTTCCATTGCGGATGTTTCGCTACAACACGCGGGCCTTTGACAGGTATAATCGAACGGTAGTGAGTTTGGCCGTGTTGACTGACGAGCGTGCCGACTGGCGGCCTGAGAAATATGAGTACGGCGCCTGGGGCGCAGTGACGGGCATTCACTTTTTGACCGCCAAGTTGCTCGACTGGCGCGGTCGGGAACCGGAACTGGAGACCAGTGCCAACCCATGCGCCCGGGTGGTGTTGGCTCATTTGGCAGCGCTGCAAACGCGCCAAGACCCAATAACCCGCGGCCGGTACAAATTGCAACTCGTCAAGGGCCTTTATCATCATGGCTGGACGGCGGAGGATGTGCGGCAGCTTTTTCGCGTGATTGACTGGCTCTTGGACTTGCCATGGGAGTTACAGCAAGGTTTTCAAGAGGACTTGCACAATTGGGAAGAGGAGAAACGTATGCCTTATGTCACCAGCGTTGAACGTTACGGTATGGAGAAAGGACTTCAGCAAGGGCGCCAGGAGGGGCGCCAGGAGGGGCTTGCCGAAGGACTCTTGGAGGGCATTGCTGCGGCCCTGGCCAGCAAGTTCGCTTCGGCAGGTAAGCGACTCATGACCAAAATCCGGCCCATCCAAGACGTGGAGGAGCTTCGGGCATTGCTTAATGCCATTCCTACCGCCCAAAGCCTCCAGGAAATTCGCGACCGTTTGGTTGGCCGTCAATCTTAATCCCCAAAGCCAGGAGAATTATCGTGCCAACCGCTCCACAAGATCTGGGCAACCAAATCG
>DASRAT010000446.1:0-2772 GCA_035638015.1 Gemmataceae bacterium
TTGGCATCCTGGCCCCACACATACAAATCACCGCCAAGGTTCAGTAACAGCCCTTGGAGCGACGGGACCGAGTTGCGAGCCGCCAGGGCGGCACGTTGAATGATGTAGCCCTTGGCGATGGAGTTCAAATCCAGCGGCTGATTGGTTAAGCGAATGACCGTATGGTGCAGCTCATCGATTTTCCAGCCGGGTTGATTGATGTGCAGAACGATTTCTTCCAGCACGGCGGGGTCCGGCTCGGTTCCGGCTTTCTCGGCTGCTTTCCAGGTGGACACCAATTCACCAAGCTGACCGTTGAAGGCGCCCTGGGAGCGCTCGTGCATCGCCTCGTAGAGGTGCAGCACTTCGAGCAACTCCGGTGAGACGGACACGGGACTGGTGGAGCGGTTGAGACGGCTGATTTCGCTGGCGGGATCGTAAGTGCTGAAGACCAGGCGAAGCCGTTCGATTTCTTTGAGGACCGCTTGCTCACAGGCGAACGCCGCGTTTTCGTTGGGGGCGACCACGCACAAGTCCAGCGACGTGCCAATGATGTGGTCGTGGTGGAAGTAGAACTCCGCGGCGCTGGGTCGAGGCGGCGATTGGCCCTGGTAGTGTGCCCAGGCGAACCAACTCAGGCCACCTAGCAGCAGCAGGGTGCCCAACAAACGGGTCCGGGAGAAGCAACAACTGCCAACGCAAGTCCAGAGAAAGCGCATACGGTCAGCCTGTGAGTGCGAGTGTGGAGAGGTTGCCGTAGGGTAATAAACACCAAGACCAGGTGTCTAGTATTGGAAATAATTGTTAAAAATTGATGAATGCCATGCCGGTTTTGCCAGTTTGGCGATCAGAAGGGCAAGCGGGACCGTCGCTTACGCTTCCGGCTCAGGGGCGCTGAGGGCAGCACATGCGGCCGCATAGCTTGATGATAGTTGCGAATCAGACGAGATCGACATGCCCAGGTCGCGCAGCAAGCCGTCGCGCAAGCCGTAGATCAAGCCGTGGACCGTCAATTGGCGGCCGCGCAGCCAGGCCTCGCGGAGCACGGTGGTTTGGCTGACGTTCACGACTTGTTCGATGACGTTGAGTTCGCAAAGTCGGTCGTGGCGCTCGCCGGAGGTTCCCAGGCTGTCGAGGTGGGACTGATGTTTGCCGCGCACGTCTTGAATGTGGCGCAGCCAGTTGTCGACCAGGCCGAGCCTGTCGTCGCGCAAGGCGGACAGCACGCCGCCGCAGCCGTAGTGGCCGCAGACGATGATGTGCTCCACGGCTAGCACATCCACCGCGAACTGAATGGCGGACAGGCAATTCAGGTCGGCGTGCACCACGACGTTGCCGACGTTGCGATGGACGAACATTTCACCGGGGAGCAGGCCGACAATTTGGTTGGCCGGCACACGACTATCGGAGCAGCCGATCCATAGATAGCGCGGGGCCTGTTGCCGGAAGAGCCGCTCGAAAAACGCGGGATCGTGGCGGATCATCTCCTCGGCCCATGCCTGGTTGTTCTTGAGGAGATGGCTCAAAACATGCATGGTGATTCCTTTCGAGGATGATCAGGAACTGCCGATGAGAATGCCGGCCAGGAAAACGAGGGTGCCGCCCAGGATTACTTGCAAGGACGCCGAGGCGAGCGGCGTATCCATGTAGCGATGGCGAATCCAGGAGATGACCATTAGCTCAACCAGCACGACCGCCACTGCAACGGCGGTGGCGGTGAAGACGTTTGGAATCAGGTAAGGCAAAGTATGGCCGAGGCCGCCCAGCGCGGTCATCAGGCCGCAGACGATGCCGCGACTCCAGGGCCGGCCGCGGCCGGTGAGGCTGCCGTCGTCGGACAAAGCTTCGGCGAAACCCATGCTGATGCCGGCGCCGACGCTGGCGGCCAGGCCCACCAGAAAAGTGTCGTGGCTGTTCTTGGTGGCGAACGCCGCCGCGAACAAGGGCGCCAGCGTTGACACGGAACCGTCCATGAGGCCGGCCAGGCCCGGCTGCACCACTTGCAACAGGAAAAGCCGGTGCCGCGTGGTCGCCTCATCGTCACTGGCGCCGGAACTCACGCGTTTGGCCTCCAACTCCTCGGCCACCTGAGCGTGCTTGCGTTCTTCCTCGGCCAAATCGCCCAGCAGTTGGCGAATGCCGGCGTCTGTCGATTGTTGGATGGCCCGCTCGTAGAAGCGTTTGGTTTCCAGCTCCATCAGTTCGATCTGTTTGCGGACAGCGTTGACGCCAAGCGGCCGCACCAACCAGAGGGGCGTGCGTTGCACGAAACCCTTGATGTCCTGGCGGCGAATGAGCGGAATGTGGTCGCCGAATTTCTGGCGATACAGCTCGATCAAGCGATGACGGTGGCCGTCTTCTTCCTCACGCATTTGGTTGAGGGCCGCGGCGGTGGCGGGAAAATCGGCCTGCAAACCGTCGGCGAAATCGCTGTAAATGCGGGCGTCTTCCTCTTCCAGGGACACGGCCAGAGCGAGCAGTTCGCGTTCGTTGAGACTGCTAAATGAGCGCACAGCGAATCCTCCCACGGCTGTCAGGATTGTTTCAATTTGCTCGCGAACTTCTGCCGAAACTTCGACACCTTGGGCGAGATAACCGCCTGGCAATAGCCCTGGCCGGGATTGAGGCGGTAATAGCCCTGGTGATATTCTTCCGCCTTGTAAAACGTCTCGGCCGGCACGACTTCCGTGACAATCGGCTTGGACCAAATCCCTTCGGCGTTCAACTCTTTGATGCGGCGTTCCGCGATCTCCTTTTGCTCGGGGTTATGATAGAAAATCGCCGAGCGATATT
>DASRAT010000447.1:0-6295 GCA_035638015.1 Gemmataceae bacterium
CGACCAGCATCAATTACAGCGAAGAAAAACCTCCCAGCGAATATCCGCTGCCGCCAAAAATGTCGGCGTTCACCAGCGAGCAATTCTCGCTGCAATCGCGAATCCACTGGCTCACCAAAACCAAGGCCGGCATCGCGCTGGGCTGCGCCGCCGCCCTGGGCCTATTGGTCGGCGCGGTGGTGACCAGTCAAACGCTCTACGCGGCCACGGCGGCGTCCTTCAAGGAATACGCCGTGCTGCGAGCCATGGGCATCCCCCGCTGGCGCATGGCCAGCACCGTCCTGGCTCAGTCGTTCTGGGTCGGCGTGGCGGGCGTGGCCGTGGCCTTGCCGTCCGTGTATATTTTGGCCTTTGCAGCTGACGAAATGGGCGCCAAGGTGCTACTGCCGTGGCAGCTTCTGGTCCTGTCTGTCAGCGTCACGATGGTGATGGCCATGGGATCGGGATTGATGGCGCTGCGGTCGTTGCGATTAATTGAACCGGTAGCATTGTTGCGCTAGTGTGGTGATAATTAACAACTGTCAAAGGACTGACAACGAAGAACTGACAACTGACAACAGAATCACTAAAATGCCAGACACTGTTCAGCGCGCCGGGAGCAGGATACCTTGGGGACTTTCGCGCATGTTGCATGATGATCCGAACGCCGGCCCTTCACTCCGAGGTACGGTATTGAACCGTACCTTCGGGTCGGGCGACGCTCAGACCACAGCCCTGGCCGATGTCTCCGTGGAGCTGCATGCCGGCCAGATTTGCCTGTTGATGGGTCCCTCCGGCAGCGGCAAATCGACGCTGCTGGCCGTGCTCAGCGGCTTATTGTCGCCGGACTCCGGCACGGTGCACGCCCTCGGCAAAGACCTGTGGAAGATGACCGAAAAACAGCGCGAGGCCTTCCGGCTGGCGCATTTCGGCTTCATTTTCCAGGGCTACAATCTCTTCCCGGCGCTCACCGCGCGGCAGCAACTGGAAATGATGCTGCGCTGGGGCAAGGGCGATACGGCCAAGGAGGCCCACCACAAGGCCGACAAAATGCTCGACCTTTTGGGCCTGGCGAAAAAAGCCAACCAACGTCCCATGGAACTCTCAGGCGGTGAAAAACAGCGCGTCGCCATCGGCCGCGCACTGATCAAGGAACCGGCCTTCTGTTTCGCCGACGAGCCCACCAGCGCCCTGGACTGGAAACACGGCGAACAGGTCATCGAACTGCTGAGGGCCGCGGCCCACGACTGCGGCTCAACCATCCTGGTGGTCGGGCACGACGCCCGCATCATCCCGCACGTCGATCGCGTGCTGCACATGGAAGACGGAATTTTGTCCGAGCCCGCCCATTCGGAAGTGGGCCTGGCCCATCGCGAGGAACGCCGGACCTTTGGCTATTTGACCGAAGATTGAATTGCCGCTTGCGGCTTAGCACAATTTGCTAAGCCGCAAGCGGCTTTGGGAGACAGACCATGAATACCACACCGCGACGCACTCGTTACTGGTGGCTGATGGGCATCGTGCTGCTTCTGGGCACAATGGCCAGCGCCGGCTGGGTGCTGAATCAACCCGCCACCGGCACCGGTACTGGCAACGGCGCCAAGCAAGACCCCATCAACGGCGTCGTCGGCCTGGGCTTCGTGGACGTGGAGGACGGCATCACGTTCTTGCATCCGCTGCAAAGCGGCCGCGTGACAGCGGTAATTGTCGCCGAAGGCGACACGGTCAAGGAAGGCGATCTCATCCTCACGGTCGACAATGGCGTGCAGAAAGCCAACCTGCAAGCCGCCGAGGCCGAGTTGAACGCAGCCAAGCGAGCCTTAGAGGACGCCGACGGCCAGGCGATGAAGAAGTGGCACGCCGAGATTGACAGACAAAAAGCGGGCCTGGACGCAGCGCGTCACGCGCTGGGCATTGCCGAGCAAGAGTTGGAAGTGGCCAAAAAGGGCTATGAGCAGCCCGAATATAAATCGGTTTCAATCCAGCAGTATGAGATTGCCAAAAAAAATGTGGCAGCGAAAAAAGCGGTTGTCAGAGGCCACCAGGCCGCTCTTGAGCAAGTGGAGTATTCCAGCCCACAAGCCACCATTGAACAGGCTCGCGAATTGGTCAAAGCCAAGCAAGCCCAGTACGAAAAGGCCAGCATCGCCTTTCAGGAATGCGATCTATACGCCCCGGCGGACGGTATCATTCTGCGGCTGTTCGCCACGCCCGGCGAGGTCATGAGCTCTCAGCCGCGCCAGGCTGCTGTGCAGTTCTGCTCCAGCAAACCGCGCATCATCCGCGCCGAAATCTTGCAAGAGTGGGCCCACAAAATCCAAAAGGGTCAAATCGCGCTGGTCGAGGACGACACCCGCAACGGCATCCAGTGGAAAGGCAAAGTCGACCGCGTCAGCGATTGGTTCACACAGCGGCGTTCGATTCTGCAGGAGCCGTTCCAGTACAACGACGTGCGCACGCTCGAGTGCATCATCGTTCTGGAGCCAGGCGGATCGACGGTCCGCATCGGCCAACGCGTGCGCGTGATCATCAAGCAAGGCGGACCATGACCAGAAGTCAGAAGTCTGTCACTCGTTCCCAGGTTCCGCCTGGGAAGGCACTGCCCGCGACGCTCTGCCTCGCACCGCTCAAGGCCACGTCGAGCGTCCGAACGAGGAACTTACTGCGGCCCCTGCCGCAGTGCATTAAAGGCAATGTTGCCCATACCCGGCACCCGTCGGGTGGCCGGCAACAGGTTCGGCACCACTTCAAACACCACGCCAAAGTTGTTCAGAATCGAATTGTAAGTGAAGCCCAGGCTCACCATGACATCGGTCCCCGTCCGCGTAATGGTCAGGGCGTTAACCTGGCTGTTGACGCCGAAGTCGTAGGAAGTTGAAGCCGTGATCGAATACTTGTAGCTGAATGGCACCGTGGCCGCGGCGATCACCTGCTTGCTCTCCAGCGGATCGATCTGACGATAACCCAGGTACAAACTGGAACGGTCCGGCCGATTCATCTGCGTGCCGAAGTTCCAGACGCGGGCCGCCCCCTCGTGCGGATCGAACCAACCCGAGCTGAACACCGTGAAGCGGTCGCCGATGTTCCACGACCAGTCGTATTCCAGGAAGTTCACCACCTTGCCAAAATCATCGCGGTCGGCCTGCGGGTAGAACGACGCGCCCAGGTCCAGCGTCATCCAGTCGATGATGTGCTCCATGCCGGGGAAGCCGCGTTTGGTTTGCCAGCGCTGGCGCAGGTCGAGCTGAACCACCTCGATGGAATCGCGGGTGTCCACCGGGAAATCCACCAGCTTCCGCAAAGCGTAAAGCTGCGGATCGAAGAAGCCCGAATTAAGCATCGTGGCATTCAGCGGATTGAGCGTGGGTTGCTGCGGCCGGATGTCGCGCAGGGTTTGGTCCGACTCATCATCGTTGACGCGGTCAAACTGCGAGAAGTTCAAATGCGAGCGGTCGCTGTGCAGCCAGGCGTAGTTGCCGCTCAGCACGATCTTGTGATAGATGCCGTTGACGTTGAGCAGCTCGCTTTGGATTTCGGGGTAAAGGCGCGAAAACGGAATGCTGCCACGGATGCCGCCGCCCCCAATGAAACGGAAGTCGTTGTTGCCGTAAATGTCCTTCGTGTATTCGGTCAGGTCCACCACGCCATAGGGCACGATCTTGAAAGCGCCCGCCTGGAAGGGCAAGGCCAGTTCATTCCACCAATCGAACCGCCCCGCGGCGATGCTGACGTCGGTCGGCTCGAAGGCCAACGGCTGCTGGTGCGTCAACAAAAGATTGGCATAGCCGGCGCTGGCCCGCGTGGTATACGTGAAATAGCTAAGCAAATCCTGGCCAATGATGTGTCCTTCAACTTTCGGCAGCCACTCGGCTTCGGTGATCCAGTTGCGGATGCGCGGCTCGACCAGGACCGACCAGGCCCAGTCGTCTTTTTGCTGCTTGACGTAGGCAAAGGTCTCTTGATTGAGGCCGTCGATCCATTCGAGGTTGTAATACTGGTCCAGGAAGTTCTTGTCGGTGATGGCGGCTAACTGGCCCTGGACGGTCAATCCGAAAGGCAATTCCTGCCAGTTGATGTTGCTCAAAATGCGGCCGCGCCATTCGGGATGCGTGATGGGCAGCGTGGTCGTCGGGGGGGGATAGCCGAACACTACAAACTCACCACGGTTGCCGCCGAGAATGTCGGGGCCGCTGTCATGGATGCCCATCGCCCGCATCAGAATGTTGTAATTGCCGGGGATGCCAAACAGGTTCTTGCCCGTGGCGCCGTAGTCCATGCCGATCTCCGGGCCGCGCGCCGACAGGTAGTCAAGGTTGAGCCGCCAGCGCGTGTCGGGAACCGGATCGATGCCGAGCAAGTCATACATGTTCCAGCTGGTGAACAGCTCAAATCCGAACACCCTGCTGTAACCGAAGCTAAAGCTTTCCAGCGGGCCCAGCGGATCGCGGGCGTCGCCCTGCACATAGGGCAGCCAAAAAACCGGAACGCCTTCCAACCAGGCTGTCGCATTGCGGCCGGTGAAGATCAACTCGTCCTCAAACTCGGGCTCTCCTGTCATGGAATTGACATAGCGCGCCCCAAAAATCGACGTTTTCTCTATGTGCTTGGACTCCAGGCTGCCCTGAGTGGTGGTCACATAAAGGCCCGGCCCAAACGGCAGCGTGCTGGCGTTGATTTGCGATTTCGGAAACTCAAAAAACGTGGCGCTGAGCTGGTGCAGCTCCGGCACGCTGACGTGGATCGGATTGGGCAAACCGGGTTGCCGTACTTCCAGATCGGCGTCCAGGCTGATGGCGACGTTGCGGCTGACATCGTAGTAGGCCTCGTTGCAGCGCACCACATATTCTTCGCGGCCCTTGTTGGGGTATTTCGGATTGGGGATGCCCTCGTGCCGGCTGCGGATTTCGACATTGCCGCTCAGGTAAAGCTCCAGCTTGCGCTTGGTTTGGCTTTGGCCGGTTGTGTCGCCTTCCATGACCTGTTTAAGGTCGCCGCGGTTCCACAGCACCACACGGTCCGCCTGAATCTCGATGGTCTTGGCCGGCTCCTCGACCAGTTTGCCGGCCTGGAGTTTCGTGGTGGCCGGCTCGAAAATGCTAATGATGAGGCCGCCGCGAAGGACCGTGGCCTTTTCGCCGTTGCCCAGCGGAATGTCTTTTTGATCAATTTGTTGCGACGAACGCGGCACAATGCTGAACTGCGCCTGTGGCTTTTCGATGGGCACCACCGCGCCAGGAGGCAAGGGCACGCCGGGTCCAGGCACAACCGGTTGCTGTTTCGCCGCGGGGTCAGGCGCCCCGGGGAACTGCATTACCGGCGTCGTTTGTGTCGTTTGCGCCGGCAGCTTGGGCGGCGTGAAGCCCTGGCCGGGTCCGGACACTTGCTGAATCTGGTTCTGCTCTCCAGCAGCCGGCTTGCCTGTTAGTGCCGCCAGCCCGCGTTGATAGAGCGGATCATCCGGCATGGCGGTTTTGGCCACTTTACTTTTGAAGGTCTTGATGTTGAGACTGCCGCGGGTGTTGAGTGCGATCACGCCGCTGGGGGCTTGTAGATTGTTTTTGGAGCCCGCCAGTTCCAATGACGCGCCCTCGCCGAAGACGTCCACATGATAGATGCCGGTTTGTTTCTGGTTCGCCGAGTCGATCCAGACGACCGCCTGCGTGGCCCGGAAATTGGCGTCGCCCTGCTCGACCCAGACTTTGCCCTTGAGCAACAGAATCTGCTTGCCCTGCTCCTCCCAGGCTGTGCCATCGTCCGCGCTAATGCTAATGGGCCGGGTATCGCCAGGGATATTGCGCGTCCAGGGAAACACATCCTGGGCGCAGACCCGTTGGGAGGCCGTCAGCAGGACCGCCAGTCCGAGCGCCATCAAGGTTGTTGCAAGCCGTCGCATAACTGCGGCGCCTCCCGCGTGGAACGGGTGCTCGGCCGGAGCTTTCGCCGTCGGCCGAAAAAACCGAGCACTTTGTAAAAAAAGCTGAAGTTGCGCGCGGGGGACTATAAATAAAACCCTGGAGATGTCAAGACCAGCCCTTGCTGCTTAGCATCAATGATCCCAGATTGCCTACCACTCCCAAGGAGCCAACATGCGCGAATGGGTATTGGCCGATCAGACTCACGATTTCATCCGCAAGCAAAAGTGGGACGTGGCCGTGTTGCCGTTCGGCGCCACCGAACCGCACAACCTGCACATGCCCTATGGAACCGATTGCTTTCAGGTGGCACACCTGGGCGAGCGGGCCTGCGCCAAGGCCTATGCCGGCGGGGCCAAGGTGCTGCTGTTGCCGACGATGCCCTTTGGCGTGAACACCAACCA
>DASRAT010000448.1:0-6112 GCA_035638015.1 Gemmataceae bacterium
TCATCATGCTCGGCATGCGCTCGGCACCAGAACCGACCAACAATCTGACAGCGGACAACAAAACCACGCAGCGCGAAGATAAGAGCACCGCCGCCCCGACAACGGAATCGCAAAAACAAAAAACGAACTCTGACAAGCTGCCGCCGACAACCGAACCGAGTGTTCCAGTCAAGTCCAAACCATTGCCGCCACCTCCCGTCGACAACGTGGACATTGCCTGGATCGATTTGAAAAAACACGTTGACCCTGAAAAACATCGCGTTCGCGGATTTTGGCATGTTGACGGTAATGCGCTGGTCTCCGACGAGGAGAGTTCCACCCGGCTGCAATTGCCGTTCGAGCCGGGCGACGAATATGAATTGCGTCTGATCGCCGAAAGGCCAGCGGCTGTCACTACGCTGCATCTCGTCTTGCCCTTGCCCGGTTCCCAGGTGTCGGTTGCCTTCGAGGCGCCCGGCTCGGTGACTACGTTTGAGATGATCGACAAAAAACTGAGCATCAACAATTTGACGACGTTCAAAAAATCGGTGATGCCCCCGGGGCAACCTTGTCAAATCTTTTGCAAGATTCGCAAGGAGAGCATCAAAATCTCCGTGGGCGATACCGATATCATCCATTGGCAAGACAATTTCGCGCGTCTGTCGGTTCCGACATCTATGTGGACTCCCAATCCCAGGGCGATTGCCGTGGGCAGCTCGCGCGGCGCTATTCGCTTCACCGCACTAGAAGTCAAGCCTCTGACCGGTCCCGGTACGATGCTGCATGGAATGCCCGATGAAAACGGGGACAACTCCACCAAACAAAAGGCATTCAAAGAGCGCCTTGCGGGCACCGAGTGGCTCAACTCGAAAAATGAAATGTTTGCCTGGGACGGAAACGGCAAGTTTTTCCACAAAGGCGTCAGCCGAGGCGCCCAAACGATCGGCGATAAGGCAGTCAGGCTCATCCACGATGACAAAGGCGCCGAGTATGACGAATTGAGATTCGACAGGGAGCTGACGAAATTCCAGCAAACCAACAAGACCGGGAAAGTTATTACCAATATCGCGGACGGTGTTCGCTTGCCGCCAGGTGATTGGCTGGATGTTCGGATTATTGCCACCGTGGAGGGCAAAGACGTGCTGCAGTTCAAGCAAGATACGATGCGCTGGGAAAGCATCGCCGGCAAGCCTCCAGCCAAGATCAAGATCAATGGCACCGAGCTGACATGGCCCAAAACCTACTCAATTCGCTTTCCGGCGACCCATGCTCTTTTCGGCAAGCCCATGGATTTCAGCAAGGTCAAGTTTGCCAAGATCCGTGGCAAGGGAAACGTCAGCCTCGAAGCGGGCAGCGATTTTCTGGCCTTGACATTCGATAATCTCCAGCAGACATCCCCTGAGCTCATTGAAATTAGCCTGAATTTGCGTCTGGGTGATAAACCCACCAACCCGATTAGCGAGATTGGCCGGTTGATTGGTCATACGGATTTCATCAACGACATCGCTGTTTCGCCAGGTGGCCAGCATGTGGCGTCTACCAGCAAGGACAACAGCGTTCGCTTTTGGCGGCTGGATTTAAGCAAGGAAGTGTGGAGGATTCAATCCTTAACCGATGCAATGCCGCAGGCCATTCAATTTATCAACTCCAAGGAGATCATCTATGGCAGCTCGGAAAATAAACTTCTTATTGCGAGCGTTGAAACCGCCAAGGTTGGACTTAATTGGAGTATTTTAAGTCCACCCGGTGATTGCATGTTGCCTGTGGCAGGCGGACGCAGACTACTCTTCTCGACGGAAAGGAAAGTCTACAGCTTGGATCTCCAACCAGAGATCAAGGAAGGCAAATCCATGGCGAAGGCCCTGTTTGAGCTGCATAAGGACAGCAAAAAGCACGCTTGGATTGTGGCTTTTTCGGAAAATGGCGAGAGGGCTTTGTCCACTGGCGAGGATGAGACCATCCGCATTTGGGATACTCAGGCCAAGAAAGAGCTCTTTCGATTAAAGAAAACAACTATCGCAAAAACAGGATTGTTCTCCCCCGCAGGCGACTTGCTTGCCACCGCGGATCGGAATAGCCCGACCGCGGATCTCTGGGACGCGGCCAGCGGCAGGGCGCTGAGGCGGAGCGCTTTCTTCGTCAGCGGCTCGCTGGGCGCTCTGGCTTTTTCGCCGGACGGAAAACGCCTGGTTTCTGGCCACGGCGATGGCGGCATTCGCGTCTGGAACGTTGCCGATTTAAGCGAAATCGCCAGGATCAAAACCCAGTATGGCGGCGTTCGCCAGATTCGCTTTTTGCCTGATGGAAAACGAATCATCACCACGAGCTCGGACAAGACGATTCGTGTCTGGTCCTTGCCGGATTGATGCAGATTGGATTACTGTGGTGACGACCAGAGTTGAGGTGCAAAGATCATGGCCTGGCCGCTTTCACAAGATTACAACGAGGCGATCCAAAGCCCGCAAACGAGCTTCAGCGACCCAGAGCTGCGCGGCGGGCAAGCCGCCGTCAACGCCCTCGGCATGCCCATGCCATGCTCCGGCAACTTCGCCGATGTTTATCGTGTCTTTTGTCCGGCCAGCCAACGTGCTTATGCCGTCAAGTGTTTTACCCGCCAAATCCCCGGATTGCGTGAACGCTACCAGCAAATCAGCCAACATCTCGAACAGGTCAAACTGCCCTTCATGGTGGGATTTACTTTTCTCGAAAAGGGCATCCAAATTCGCGGTGACTGGTATCCGATCCTGAAAATGGAATGGGCTGAGGGAATGCCGCTTAACCAACTGGTCAAGAATCATTTGGACAAGCCGCAGGTGTTGGACAAGTTGTGCCAGATGTGGGTCAAGCTCGCCGGTCGATTGCGAGAGGCCAATCTGGCCCATTGTGATTTGCAACATGGCAATGTACTGCTTGTGCCCGGCAGTAAAACCGGATCGCTGGGCATGAAGCTCGTTGATTACGATGGCATGTTCGTGCCGGCATTGACCCAATTGAAATCGCAGGAATTGGGTCATCCGGCCTACCAGCATCCGCAGCGGCTGCGCGAAGGCATTTACAACCTTGACGTGGACAAGTTTTCGCATCTGACGATCTTCACCGCTCTGCGATGCGTGGTGGCGGGGGGGCGGGAGCTTTGGGATCGCTACGATAATGGCGATAACCTGTTGTTTTGTCATGACGACTTCAAAAACCCGCAAAACTCGCCATTGTTCAAGGAGTTGCTGGAGGCGCAAAACCCAGAAGTGCGGCGGTTGTCAGAGGTGCTGCGTAAGGCCGCGGAACAGCCTTTGGACCAAACTCCGCCCTTGGCGGAGGTGTTGGGCGACGAACGGCCGCCTATCGCGGCAGCGCCGCCGAAGCCGGTGAAAACGCAAACGGTGGCGGTTTCGCCAAAGCCGATGCGCCTGGCAGCCAAGCCAGAGCTTGCGCCTGCTACCGTCTCAGTGCCGGCAAACGCCACATTGCCAAATGCCAAAACGGCGCCTGTTTGGCGCCAGCGGCCCGTGGTTTGGGCAGCGCTGGGCTGCTTGGGCGGCGCGGTCATGGCCGGCGCAGCGGCCCTGATTGCCGTCATGCTTTTGTTGCCCGCTTCGAATAGCACTCAGGTCGCAAACAACGATGCGACAAGCGGCCCTGACACCAAGAAACCTAGTGCCAGTAGCGTTCCGGATGGACGCGATAGCGCGGGCAAAATACCAGTTGCCTCCACTTCAACCGGCAACGCAACGCCACCTTTCCAAAAGAGCGGCCCTGGTCCCGTAGCCGACAAAAAACCCGCCAAAACAAACAAAACGAAAATCCCGCCGCCCGTTATTGATGCTGAACCCCTGCCGGGAAAGACGCCGCCGCTCATCGTCAACGAAGCCGGCTGGGTGGACCTGCTCAAGTTGACCGATCCGCATATTCACGCCGTGGCAGGCCAGTGGCACGTGGATGGCTCGGCCTTGGTTTCCGACGGCAACATTCTCTCGCGCCTGCAGGTGCCATTTGCGCCTGGGCCGGAGTATCTTTTGTGTGTAACCGTGGAGCCAGATGCCCCCAACGGCGAGTTTTACGTTGGCCTGGCGTTGCCCGGACGGCAGGTCAGCGTTGCCTTTTCTGAAAAGAAATGGGCCAGTGGTTTGGAACGGCTTTCCGGCAAAGAGTTCAGCGTGAACGAATCGACTCGAAAGGGTGCGCCATTTACGCCAAACAAACCCAATGAAATCGTTTGTGCCGTGGGCGCCGGCACTATCAAAGTAGACGTCGACGCCCAATCCGTGATTGATTGGCAAGGCGCATTTACTAGCTTGACCCCAAGCGTTAGTCAATGGCTGCCGAATCCCAAAGCCCTGTCGCTAGGAAGCAGATACGCCGGAGTGCGCATCACCAAATTAGCGATCAAACCGATCGTTGGAGAGGGAAAAATACTGCCCGGAACGCCAAGCGAGGGGGCAGACATTGCTTTGAAGAAAAAGATCCTGCCCGGCGCTGGCATATTGGCGGGCACCGAGTGGATCAATTCCAACAATGACACCTTGGCCTGGGGTTGGACGGGCAGGCTTTTTTACAATGGGACTTTTAAAACTTTTCAAACCATCGATGAAAAAACGATCAAAATCTCGACGGACGCCAAAAGCAAGATTTACGACACTTTGATATTCGACAACGAGTTGAAGAGTTTTGAGCAATTCAAAACCGATTCCCAAAAACCTGAGACGCGCTACACCGGCAAGCGCCTGGTGGCAGGCGAATGGTTTGACCTACGCATTGTCGGCGATATTACTGGAAAGCATAAGCTCCATATCTCTCCCACGGAAATGAGCTGGGAAATCGTAGCAGGCAAACCGCCAACGGAAGTCAAGCTTAATCGAATTGCCTGGAATCTCGCCAAGGAACCGCTGAAACACCATGCCGACCTGGCATTGTTGCTTGGCAAAACCGTCGATCTCAAACGAGTAAAACTCGACAAGATCAAGGGAACCGGCACTGCCACGATTCAAATGGAGGGCAACGCCGTGACCGTCGTGATTGACGCTCCGGCCAAGCCGCCCGATCCTCAAAAATTGGCGGATGCATTGGAGCTAAGCTTGAGCTTCCGGGTTGGCGACAAAAAGCCGGACCCTGCCAAAGTGATCAGCCATTTTCGCCATTTTCAAACGACCGTGGATTTGGCCGTGTCCCCCGATGGCCGGCAGGCGGCGATTACCAGCGCGGACGGCTATTTTCGCGTTTGGGAATTGGGTAGCCCCAAGGCCGCCGTGAACGTCCAGGGTCATGCACCCTTGACGAATACGGTTTCCTTCATTGATAACGGCGCCAAGGTTGTGTTCGCTGGGCGCGACGGGTTCATGCGTATCGTGGAGGTCAAAGACAATCCCAAAATCGGCAAAGTGGACATGAAAGGACGGCTTGTCAATGCCTTACAAGCCTTCCCTGGCACGCAACAAGTGCTTTACGCCACGGGCGACATGAAAATTGGCGTCGTGGACTTGCAAAGTGGCAAGGGCAGCGACATGGTGACGCTACCCACGCAACTCAACAACCGCGCTTGGGTGTTGGCATTTGCGGACAATGGCCAGCGGGTTCTGACAACCGGTGATGACGATAGGGTCGGAGTATGGGACCTCGCGGCCAAAAAGGAACTGACACTGCTGCAAACGCCCAAACCGGAAGCGGGGGCGTTGTCGGCGGACGGGCGTTTGGCGGCTACAAGCGTGCGCGGCGGCGCCGTCATCAAGTTTTGGGATGCGATAACCGGAAAGCTGCTGCGTGGCACTGCGTCGATGTCCGGCGCCACGGATGTTCGCTACTTGGCCTTCTCACCCGATGGCACTCGTTTGCTGTCGATTCACGCCGGCGGCGTCCTTCGCGTTTGGAACGTGGCTGATTGTCGAGAGATCGGCAAGATCGGCTCCAGCTCTGTCACTGTGGCAAGGTTTTTGCCGGACGGAAGGCACGTGATCGTCGGAGATCAGGATGGCGTAATTCGAGTGTGGAATCTGTTGGATTAACCTCTGGGGTCGGCACCGATGAGTTGGCCGCTTTCTCAAGATTACAACGAGGCGATCCAAAGCCCCCAAACAAGCTTTGACGATGCCGAACTGCGCGGCGGCCAGGCGGCAGTTAACGCCTTGGGAATGCCCATGCCATG
>DASRAT010000449.1:0-3216 GCA_035638015.1 Gemmataceae bacterium
GAGCGCCAGACTGGCGCGAGCGGCCCGTTGCCAATACCATCGCGGGCGCCACTATTGCCAGTTACCTTTGCCCGGCGGACATTGCCGACCAAGACGTGGCATACGTATTCACCCTGCTCCACACATACGTCGATCCGGACACTCAATTCCCGACATTGCGCGCCACGGGGTCGGAGCATCGGCCATTGGGACGAACCAACTACTTGGGAGTGGCCGGCTATCTCGGACGGGTGAATTCCACCTACGACGGCATCTTTTGCAATCGCACCAAAATAAAAATAACGGACTTGACGGCGGCCGACGGCGCTGCCAATACGCTGATGTTTGGCGAGGTCACCGTCGGCTATGCTCGCTTCGGCGGCGGTGACGCCGAGCCCCAGGCCTTTGCTTATGGCTGGATGGGTTGCGGCGCCCTTCCCACCGGTTGGGGACTGCCGCGTGACGCCCAGTGGTACACCTTTGGCAGCAAGCATGAAGGGATTTGCTATTTCGCCTTCGCCGATGGTGCAGTCAAGGCATTGCGGACCGGATTAAACAACAACGAGAATCTGACCTATATCTTCCTGTCTGGTTGGCATGACGGCTCCGTGGCCGATTGGACCAGCCTGGAGTGAGCTGACCCAGCAACGAGCGAACATGATGGTACGAATGTTGGCGTCAGCTCTGACCTGTGCACTGCTCGCGGCCCCTCTCGGAGGCTGCACGAATCGCAGCGGTCAGCTGCCCACCGAGCAGGTTACTGCCAAAGATGATCCCAAGATAGGCCCCGCCAACCCGCCGCCGCCCATTCCTTTGCCCAAAAAGTAAGATCGCACATGGTGGCACAAGCTACCTGAATTGCTGCCCGACTGCACTTCCACACTTTCACATTCATCCTCGCCAAACCGGTAGCCCCTGTGTATCTTCAACAACGGTTGCGCTCAGTAATCCATACTCTTTCGGGAGAACTCACGCCGTGCCAGCCGCACCCAAACTGTCCATGGCCGACTTACAGGCCAAGTGCAAACAGATCCGTCGCGAGATCATCACCAGCACCACGACCGCCGGCTCCGGGCATCCGACCAGTTCGCTGTCTGGAGTGGAGATCGCCGCCGCCCTGTATTTCGGCGGCGTGATGAAGCACGATCCCAAAAACCCGACCTGGCCTGAGCGTGATCGCTTCATTCTCAGCAAGGGCCACGCCGCTCCGCTGCTTTACGCCTGCTTGGCGGAAGCCGGCTATTTTCCGACCGATCAGCTGCCGACGCTGCGTAAACTCGGCAGCCCGCTCGAAGGCCATCCCAACATGCGGCGTCTTCCTGGCGTAGAGGCTAGCACCGGGTCGCTCGGCCAGGGTTTATCCCTAGGCGTCGGCCATGCCCTGGCGGCCAAGCTGGATAAGCGTGACTATCGCGTCTATGTGATGACCGGAGACGGCGAGGTCGCCGAAGGCCAGGTGTGGGAAGCGGTAATGTCGGCCCACAAATACAAGCTGGACAATCTGGTCGCCATTGTCGATCAAAACGGCTACCAGCAGACGGGCAAGACGACCGAGGTGCTGGACCTCCGGCCGCTGGCGCCAAAGTTTGAGGCATTTGGCTGGTTTGCCCAGGAGATCGATGGGCACGATTTGAATGCCGTGTTAGATGCGCTAGAAAAAGCGGCGAAAACCAAGGGACGGCCCAGTGCCATTGTAGCACGGACGGTGAAGGGCTATCCGATTCAGAAGATATTGGCGAGTGATCCCAACCACCATGGCAAACCACTGACCAAGGATGAGGAGAAACTGGCTTTAGCGGAAATAGGCTAAAATAAAGTACGCGGCCTTACCCGTGGAATGACATTCCGGCGAGCAGGCCGCGAGGCCCCAATGAATTTCCAAATCCGCTGCCCCAATGGTCACGTACTTCAAATCGAAGAGGCGCACCTGGGCCAGCAAATACGTTGTCCCTTGTGCCAGATCGTCATGTTGGTGGATGCTCCGGCGCAACCCACTGTTTTGCCGCCACCTTTGCCCAACAACCCCGTGGAGGTCACTGACGTCGAGGTGGTGAACGAATCGGGAGTTTCGCGTGAGAGGGACTCCAGGCCGCGAAAAAAGAAAGACGCCGTTCCCAAACATCAACGGATGTTCCTGACGCGCATTGGCCTCACATTTCACTATGCCAAAATCCTGTGTTTTTTGGCCAGCATGCTTACCCTGACGTTCGCGGTTTTTTTGGCGTTCTTTGCGGTACAAGCTCCCAGCCAGGGTGCTGCCGTTGTCAGCAGAATCTTCGCCATGCTGTATTTCATCCTTTTCGCCATGGCGCCGGTGCTAGGAGTGGCCGGCTCGTTGCTGTGCGCCTGGGTGCCGCGAAAAACCGGTGGCAAAGAGCTTATCATCATTTCTTTCGCCCTGGACGCGGCGGGACTCGTCATCTATGGCGGTTGCCAAATGATCAGCATCGCTGCGTCAATGGCGAGCGGCGCCAAGGCGGCGGCCCGGACCGGGCCGGCGGCGGTGATGGGCAACATGGCAATCGCCGGGTCCATTGGGGCCTTGTTGATGATGCTGGTGGCCTGGATTTTGTTTTTGATGTTTTTGAAGGCCATCTTCCGTTACTACGAGGACGACAACATGATCGAGGAAACCCAATCACTGCTGCATTTCAGCGTTAGCGTGGTCGTCGGCACACCATTTTATTTTGCCATCGGCATCATCCTGGCCGCGGTAATAGGCTTCAAAACACACCTGATCGTGGGCGGCCTCATCGTGGTGGGGCTGGTGGTCGCGTGGATCATTAAAGTCGCCAACATGTTGCTACGGCTCATGGCGGTCATTTCCGGAGCCAGGAGTTATCTGTAGTAATGAGCAAATCAACTAATTTTGGGGACTTTGAAATGAAACCCGGCAAATCAGTTCGCGAGGCCTTCGGCCTGGCTTTGGCAAAGATCGGCGAGCAATATCCTGACACCGTCGTTGTTGACGGTGACGTCAACAATTCCACGCGCACGGAACACTTCGCCAAGAAGTTCCCGGAGCGTTTTTTCAATGTGGGCATCGCCGAATCCAACCTCGTCGGCGTTGCCGCCGGCCTGGCCTGTGCCGGCAAACGAGCCTGGCTGAGCAGTTTCGCCTGTTTCGTCATGTGCAACGCTTACGATCAGCTGCGCATGTCAGTGGCGTTTCCTTGCATTGACGTTAAAGTGGTCGGTACACACGCCGGTATCTCGATTGGCGAAGACGGCCCCTCG
>DASRAT010000450.1:0-2606 GCA_035638015.1 Gemmataceae bacterium
GGCCAGCCAGAAAGGCAACCTGTTCGAGAAGACTCAAAATTATCTCTCCGGAGAAAAAGGCGAAGCTTCCTATGCCGATCTCGCTGCTTCCCTGGATATGAGTGAAGGCGCGATCAAAGTGGCCGTGCATCGCTTGCGTCAGCGCTATGGAGAATTGGTTCGCGCTGAAATTGCCCAGACGGTGGCTAGTCCGAAAGAGGTCGATGAGGAGCTCCACTATCTCTTTGCTGTGCTTCGAGAATGAGATTTCGCGGTTGCGTTGAAATTTCGTGTAACCATTTGCGGGTTTTTGAGCAGTAACGCGTGATGGTGAATTGAATGACTTGAAGTGGCAATGGTAAGAACATGTCCGCGATGTGGAGCGAAACTCTCGGGCGATGGTCCGGCGGGATCATGCCCATCCTGTTTGATTGCCTTGGCCGTCGGCATGAAGCCGGATGAAAATGAGACGCTTTATTCGACCGCATCCCAAAGCGCAAAAGCCACTGCTCAATCCCGGAGCATCCGCTATTTTGGCGATTACGAGCTGCTCGAAGAAATTGCCCATGGCGGGATGGGGGTGATCTATCGTGCCCGCCAGGTGAGCCTCAATCGCACGGTGGCGCTCAAAATGATTCTGGCCGGACAACTGGCCACGCCTGCCCTGGTCCAACGCTTTCACACCGAGGCCGAGGCGGCAGCCCGGCTTGATCATCCGCACATCGTTCCCATTTACGAGATCGGCGAATACGACGGCCAGCATTACTTCAGCATGAAGCTGATTGACGGCGGCACCCTCGCGAGCCGGATGGCAGATTTTGGATTGCGCCATGCGGATTCCCAAAGAGTGCCAGACGAATGTAGCGCAGGTTTCCAACCTGCTGTATCGCCGACTTCCAGTCGGCAGACGGCTCGACCAGAGACACGCGCTCGACATGCAGACGCTACGCAGGCTGGAAGCCCCGCGATACAGCAGGTTGGAAACCTGCGCTACGGGGAAGCTCATGCGCAGGGCGAGCGTGTTTTCTCCAAATCCGAACTCCGAAACCGACAATCCAAGATCGCGAGCCTGGTGGCCACTATCGCTCGCGCGGTTCACTACTCACACCAACGCGGGCTGCTGCATCGCGATTTGAAACCCACCACCATTCTCCTCGACAACCGGGGCCAGGCTCACGTCGCCGATTTCGGACTGGCCAAATTGGTCGAGAGCGATGCTGGCTTGAGTCAGACTGGCGCCGTCTTGGGAACCCCCAGCTACATGGCGCCCGAACAAGCAGCGGGTCGGATCAAAGAACTCACGACAGCGGCGGACATTTACAGCCTGGGTGCCATCCTTTACGAACTGCTCACGGGTCGGCCGCCATTTCGAGCGGAGACAGCCTTGGAGACTTTGCGGCAGGTGAGCGAACAGGAACCTGCGCGTCCACAAACTTTGAGTCCTCATGTGGACCGCGACCTTGAAATCATTTGCTTGAAATGCCTGAACAAAGATCCGCAACGGCGCTATGGATCGGCGGAAACGCTGGCCGAAGACTTGGATCGCTGGCGCAACGGCGAGTCGATTCAGGCGCGTCCCGTCGGCCCAGCGGAGAAACTCTGGCGCTGGTGCCGGCGCAAACCGGTCGTGGCTTCCCTCGGAGCCGCGACGCTCGTTCTGCTGCTGGCGGTGGCCGTCGGGTCTCCCATCGCGATCTATCGCGTCAATGAGGAACGGCGACGGGCCGAGCGCGGAGAATTGGCCGCTCTGCAAAAAGCCTACGCCTCGGACATGAATCTCGTCCCGCGCGAGCTGGAGATGAACAACCGCGGCCGGGCCTTGGAATTATTGAACCGCCACCGGTCGGCGACAAATTCCGAATTCCGAATTTCGAATTCCAAAAGGCAAGACCTTCGCGGCTGGGAATGGCGTTACTTATGGAACCAGTGTCAGAGCGACGCGGATTCTGTTTTTTTCAAGGGCGGAAGCTGGGCAACCGCAGTGTCGGTTTCCCATGACGGAGCTTTGCTGGCAGTCGGGAGATTGGACACGGGCGTATCGGTCTTGGATCTCGAAACACACCGGCCGATCGCTCATCTGCCTGCCAGCGGTCACATGGTCCGAGTCGTCTTTTCTCCAAGGGAGCCGCTGCTGGCCTATTCGTCCGTTCCTACCTTTGGTTCCACGAGTAGCAATTACAGCATCCACCTGTGGGACAGCGTGAGCCGGCAGGTAGGGAGGACTCTTTCGATTGGCGGCCCGTGCGGCGGTGTGGCCTTTTCTGAAGATGGACGAAGGTTGGTCACTTACGCACAAAGCCCTGCCAACCAAATCACGCTATGGCGTGTATCAAATGGCAAAAAGCTGGTTGGATACGCCACACCCGAGTGGAACCCTGTTCAAGGGACACCTTTCGCCGTTACGCGGGATCTTCGCGTTGCGGCTCATACCGCTGCGGATGCCAAAGTGCGCGTGATCGATTTGGCGACAGGTCAGGAACGCTGGCCACCCCAAAAAGCGGGGGAGGATTATGTAATGGCGCTGGCATTTTCAGCGGATGGAAGAATTCTGGCCTCGGGCTCTGGTACCGTCGATCCGGTAATCGTCTTGTGGGACGTTGACTCTGGACGAGAACTCGGGCATCTGA
>DASRAT010000451.1:0-7450 GCA_035638015.1 Gemmataceae bacterium
GAAATACTTCTGTGCTGTCCGCTTTCGGGGCTGTCAGGACGGATGCGGTTTTTGGAAGACGATGTCTTTTTCGGCCTGGATCGCATCAATCTCGCCGTGCGAGCGGCGCAGACGTTCAAGCAGTTTGACGATCTCAAAGCCGGCACTGTTCGGATTTGGGATTTTCCCGCCGCGAAGCCAGGCCTTTTGCCGCAAGCGCCGACGCGCGTATTGCGGATGTTTTTGCCTGCCGAGGAAGGCGGCATCGACACCAACCACCGTCTGGACGCATTCAAAGTCCAGTTGCTGCCGGCCTGGGCCGTGGAGTTGGCTTTTGCTGAGCAAAAGCTGTCGCGTGCCGATCCCGGCAAGGATGCGTTTGAGCGGCTGGAGAATATCGCGTTTAATTTGTGGATCAATTACGCCGTGGTCCCGGCGCAGCAGCTGGTGCGCGGCCGGCTTGACGATTGTTCCAAGCGTTTGGTCCGTATGCAGAAGGTGCTGTACGAGGACGGCGGTAAAAACCTCTCGGATTCGGCCGTGGCCAAATGGCGGGAGCAGGTGCGCGGCGCCTTTCTGAGCAGGGACGAAGCCAAAATCGTGGAGGTCTTCGCGGAAGACGAATGGCTGGCAATGGTAGTATCCGCTCCGGACGAGGAGTTGACCAATCCCAAGTCGGTCCGCAAAAGCATGCTCAGCGCGATTGTTCTAAGGGCCGTGGGCGAAGCGCTGGCGGCGCGGTGTAATTATCTGTTGGCGCTGCGTTGGCAGGAAATGGCGGAGCGGGCCCAGGTGCAAGCATCGCAATTGGCTGCCGGCAGCGCCCCGGATCAGGAGAAAGCCAAAGCCAAAGAGAGCGCTCGAGCCGCATGGCAAAGCGCGGCGACCTGCTGGGACGTTTACGCCGACAGCAATAAGCTGCTGCAGCAACACCAAAATGCCAACCGCAAAGACCTGCCGCTGGGCCTCAAGGAATATTACGAAGGCTTGGTCCGCCAGGCGGCGGCAGCTCGGCTGCTGCATGCTCGCGCTTTGCGACAAGCGGGCAGGGCGGACGCGGCCGTGGCGATGTTGAAGAAGCTGGTGGCTGATCTCGGGGCCATCGAGCAAAACGGGGCGCCTGGGGCGGCGCATGGCCTGTTTTGGCATCGGTACGCCGCCAGTCTGCAACTCGCGGCATGGGAGAAAGCTCGAATGTGACGAGCGGCGGGGTTTATCCTCGCCGGGACATGACCGGCGGCTCGTGTTCAATTATGCTCGCGCGCGAAGCTTAGGCGTCGTGGCTTTTCCAAGCGCTCAAAATCCCGGCACAGCATTCTAATGGCGCAGGCGTGTAACTGAGCCTCGAACACCAACAGCGAATCTGGATCGAAGGAAGCGTCAAGCAAGCTTGGCACGCCGTAAAGTGTGCCAAACGGGGCCAACGCTCCCCACTCGCAATCACGGAAAATCTCTGGAATCTCTTCACGCTGGGCCAGCCGCACCGGGCCATCCAGGGCCTTGGCGACTTTCTGCAAATCGACCTGATGCGTTGCGGGCAGGATCGCCAACACATGACCGCCAAACCGCGGTCCCGCGAGCAGCACACATTTGGCGAGTTGCTTGCCTGGCACACGCAGGTTTCGTGCTCGCCTGGTAGCCGTGAAGGCCGGCGGATGGACCATCGATTCAAACGGAACATGCTCTTCGGCAAGAAATGCAGTAACGCGCATGGGGAGCGGCCTTTGTGTCGATGTGCGGCGTGCCACGGTCGCGAGGGGACTAGCCGGGCTGCCGACATCGATCTTAGCCGCTGGCTGGGGTGAAAATCTCTCCCAGCTTGCCTATTTTTACGCGGTGTTTAACCGGGCACATCGCTTGGTGCCGCCAATGCGGATTTTGACGTGCTAAAAGCGCTTCGCTGGCGCGTTGGTGGCGCTGAACATTCCTCCCATCACACAGAGGCAGCCAAAAACGAGCAAGATAACCAACGCCACGATGGAAATAATGGTGCTGATCATGCCGCAGATTCGGCCTGTGTTGGTTTGGCTTTCACCTTCGGGATCCATTCGTCCCGCCCGCATGGCTTTTAAGTCGTTCGTGCCCATGATCCAGGCCATCGGCCCCAGGATGAATGACGCCACGAACAAGCTGAGAATGCCAAGCACCATGATCAACGCGCCCCGATGCGGTTCGAGGTCACTCCGCCGTCGCCGGCGCACTCGGCTTCTGCCGCCATCTTCGTCATAATCGTCGTCACCCCAATCCCGACGGCGGCTACGCGGCGCCTCGTCGAGAGGCACCAACGGCGGCGGCGGCGGCGGCGCGGGCGGGGGTACGCTCCCTGCAGCCTGGGCCAAAAACGTTGCCGAGCAGGTCGGACATTGCACGTCCTGGCCCACCAGATTGTCGGGCACTTGCAGCTTGCGATTACAGCTGGGACAAGTAAGGATTTCCGCCATGGTTTCTGCCAAACAATAATTGATATTGCCGTCAACAATCAATTCAAACCGCTCATGATCGTCATGCCGACGAAACAAACACCCAGCACCAAAAACACGGTGCCGATAATGCCGCAGATCTTGCCCGCCTGGGTCAATCCTTCGCCTTCGGGATCCATTCGTCCGGCGCGGATTTCCACCATGTCAGAGTTGCCCATGATCCAGGCGATGGGGGCGAAGATGCCGCAAACGGCCAGGCCCAGAATGCCCAGCGTCAGAATCATGCCGCCACGGTGCGGCGACAGGTCGCGGCGGCGGCGACCGAATTCGGTCCCAAGATCATCCTCGTCATCATAAGGCCGGTCGCCGTGCAAGGGTCGGCCGACGTCCGAACGCTGGTCCGCGTCCCAACGATCTTGCAGAACTTCTCGTGGCCCGCTGGCCAGGGGCGGCGGCCGGCCAGAGACGCGGCCGACAAAAGTCGCGCCGCACGAGGGGCATTGCACGTCTTGGCCGAGGAGCGTTTCCGGCACCTGCAACTTCCGCTGGCAGCTGGGACAGTTGATGATTTCCGCCATGGTACCTCGCTTGGGCCGGGGCCCTCCGTGCTTTGGAGTGATGTTCTTGGTAGTTCGATCCCCGCCGGCCAATCTTGACGGGTTTGGCAGTAATTAATGTAGGACGGCAGTCCCGGCTTTCACACAACGGCCGGTCCAGGATAATGCATCCGCGGGCGATAGCAAGCGGTTAGTGGGTATTTTTGCAGGCGACGATCAGTCAAAGTGTTTGTTCCCAGCGCCGCCGGACGCCAAGAGGGTTTGGCGTCCGGCGGGCAACTTTTGGGGAGATGGTGAGCGGTGCGAGTCGGATGTTTGTTGCAGTTGTGAATAAAGCAAATCGAATGCCGAGGAAAAAAAATACGGAGCGGATTGCGGCAACTGACATTTTGGCAATGAGTTACGTCAAAGTTATTCGATGGATTGGGGGCGAAGTGCATCTGAGCCGTTAACAAAGCTTGGCGCGGGTTGGCAAATGTAGTTGCTTTTCCAAACCATGTTCGACCTAGCACATCGATGCAACGGTATGCAACGACATGCCGTATAAGAGAATGCTTGCATTTGGCGGTTTATCGGCGATACTCGGCACATTCCGGCGCGGGGCTGGATTCACATCGGGGACGCTCATCACAAGGAGAAACGCTGTGCGCAAATTGACAATGGCAGCAATGCTGCTGGTGGGGCTGGCCTGGTCCACGCCGTCGGCCGAGGCGGCGGTGAAACTGCATGGCCTGTTTACTGACAACATGGTGCTTCAGCGCGACATGAACGCTCCAATCTGGGGCACGGCCGATCCCGGCGAGGATGTCGCCGTGCAAATCTTCACCAAGCCGGACAGTAAGGAGCCGACGGTAAACCTGGGCACGCGCGCCGACAAAGACGGCAAGTGGCAGGTCATGGTCGCCCCCATGCCGGCGGGCGGGCCGTACACGGTGACCGTCAAAGGCAAGAACAACCAAATCGACCTGAAAAATGTGCTGCTTGGCGAGGTCTGGATTGCCAGCGGCCAATCGAACATGGAATGGGAACTGAGCAAAACCCGCGATCCCAAGGAAGTGATCGCCAATTCCAAGAATGCCAAGATTCGCCTGTTCGATGTGCCCAAGACGCCCAACGCGACGCCGCAACGGGAACTGGGCGCCGTCAAGGCGGCGGGCAAGGGCAGACAGTTCGGCCGCTGGATGGAGTGTGCACCGGATACGGTAACGAATTTCTCTGCTGTCGGTTATTACTTTGGGCGGAAGCTGGAGAAAGATCTCAATGTGCCGGTCGCCATTATCAACTGCAGCTGGGGCGGAGTCGCGGCCGAGCGCTACACTAGCAAGAAAGTCCTGGATGCCAACCCAGAATTCAAGACTATTACCGCCAAAAACAATTCGGACCTCTACAACGGCATGATAGTTCCTTTGCAGCCGTTCGCCTTCCGCGGCGTCATATGGTATCAGGGCGAGTCCAACGCCGGCAGAGCCAAGCAGTATTTCCATTTGATGAACGCGATGATCCAAGACTGGCGCGATGATTGGAAGCAGGGCGACTTCCCGTTCTTGACGGTCCAGCTCGCCCCCTATGATCCGGGCAACTACGCCGAAATTCGCGAAGCTCAACAGATGACCAGTTTCAGGGTCAAGAACAGCGGCATGGCGGTCATCACTGACGCGGGCGATCACAAGAACATTCACCCGCCGGACAAACTGCCGGTCGGCGAGCGCCTGGCGTTGGCGGCGGAAGCGATTGCTTACAAGAAAAAGGTGGAATACACCGGGCCGCTTTATGACGGCGTCAAGTTCGAAGGCGACAAGGCCATTTTGACATTCAAAAACGTGCCCGGCGGGTTGATGGCCAAGGGTGGTCCGCTCACAGGATTCACCATCGCGGGCAAGGACGGCAAATTTGCCAAGGGCGAAGCGACCATCGTGGAGAACACGGTCATCGTCCGCAGCCCTGTGGTGCTACAACCGACAGCGGTTCGCTACGGTTGGGCCAATTATCCGGAGGTCAATCTTTATAGCAAAGGTGGCTTGCCTGCATCGCCGTTCCGCACCGATGTGCCAGCCTACTACAAGTAAAACAATTAAGAAATCACGAAAGTGCGAATGCGCGAAACAGGATATTTGTTTCGTGTTTTCGTACTTTTGTGCTTTCGTGATTGGCATTGTCGAAATGCCCTTGACCCCCCCCGCCAAATCGACTATCCCCGCCCCTTATTGCTCCCAGGATGGGGCAATCAGCGGGCGGGATACGTTCACGGATTATGAGCATGGACAGTTCAAACCCCCGAAAATTGCGCGTCTGGGACCAACCCACGACGACCCTGATGGAGGAATGGACCGTTGGGGCTGGCGGGGTGATGGAGCCGTCCGGCCTGGCCGTGAAAGGTCCGCACCACGCTGCCGATTTTGCCGCTCGTTTATATATTTCCGAAGCTTTGCAGCCGCCCCCGTCTGCACTGAGGCGGCTGGAAGAAGCCGAGCCTTATTCGTTGCAATGGTTCGAGAACATTGAAGCACTTCGCCATGCTCGCCAGGGCCGCTGGATACCCAGGCTTCTCGAATTTGGCAAACATGCTGGCGAGACACTACTTTGCCTTGGACACGGCCTTGGGACCGACTGGTTGCAATACGCCCGCCATGGTGCATCGGTGGTGGTGTGCAGCCCTTCCAATTCGCAGCTGGCAATTGTTCGTCGCAATTTTGAATTGCGTGGTTTGCCCGCACGCTTTGTGCACGCGTCGCCAGGCAGTTTGCCGCTGGAATCGGCCGGCATCGATGTGGCCTGTGTGGTGGGATTGCTGGAGACTTGCCCCGACCCGCATACGGTGATCGAGGAGATTTACCGCGTGCTCAAACCCGGCGGCAAGGTGCTGGCAGTGACTCCGGCGTCGTTTGACGTGGATTACTGGCAGCGCTGTGTCTTCTTCTGGCAGCGCTGGCTTCCCGGCGGACCGACGCTGCGCGATGACGCTTCGCGATTCTCTGGGCGCGGTTTGCGGCGGATGTTTGATCGCTTCGTCGAGCACAAGACGCACAAGCGCCATCTGCGGCGGGCCGAAGTGCCGCATGTTTGGCGCTGGGTGCCGTTGCCGGTTTTGGAGCGGATGCTGGGGCGGGTGCTGGTGCTAAAGGCATTTAAGCCGTTGAGTGCGGCGCTGCCGGTGCAAGCGGCGGCGGCATAAATCACTTCAACAAATAAATGGCGGCAAAGGCCACGTGGGACGGCCTTCCCAGGCCGTCCGCAAATCCGGACGGCCTGGGAAGGCCGTCCCACGAGATTCCCCTATCTCATTCGCGTTTGGGCGGCGCACCAGGTTGCTGTTGCACACCCGCACCCTGCATTAATTCGCGCAGCTTATCCGTCAAATCCTTGGCCACATTTGCTCGCATCAGAAACAGCATGGCGAAACAGGTATCGGGCACACCTGGAAAACGCTCCTGCCAGCTGCCGTCGGCCTGTTGACTGGTGAGTATGAAGTCCGATCCCCATTCGTGCCAGTCGACGTCCCCGATTTTGTCCAGACCGTAAATCATGCACAGGCGTTCCAGGGACCACAGAAAATAGAGGTCGCCCCAGTTGTCGCCGCCGAAGAAATGGCCGCTCATGAGCGGAGACTTATCGAGTTCCAGCAGTTTTGCGCGGGCCTCGTCAAACTCCTTTTGATCATTGGTGGTTTCCATGAGCGCGAAAACCGCTTCCATGTCCGCGGTGTGCTTCTTTCTGATGGCTATTTCGCTGGCGGCAACGGCTCGGCCAGGCCTCAAAATGCTTTTGATGTGATCCAGGCCGCTCATGACCGCGTCATCCTTGAGCAAGTTGGATTTACCCACTTCTTCTTTGTCGCGAATGCCACGGCCAACTGCCAGGCCAATCAGGGCGGCGCAGGTAGAGGAGTCCTTGAGAAATGGGTTTGTTTCGTTGTAACTCCAATTGCCTTCAGGCCGGCGCTTGGCTCGGTAGCGTTCTTCAATGGCCAGCAGTGTAGAGCGGACCGGCAAATTGTGCTTGCGCGCGGTCCAAAGAGCCAACGTGACGAACTGTCCGATCGAGTTGTCGTCGTATTCACGGACGGGTACATTTTTGGCGGTGTCTCCCACCTGGTGTTGGCCGCTTTCGAGGTTTTTGAGCAGGTTCTGCTCTTCAATGGCGGACAAAACGCGGCAATGGTAATCCCAGCCCGCCTTGGCGTTTTGGCTGCCGATGAGCCGCAAGGCCAGCTTGCGGATCAGGTCCGCGTCTTCTGCGGGAGTGTCTTTGGGCCGGTCGGCGCTGAGCCGATCCAGGAACAAGATCGACAGCGCAATGGAATAGGTAAACTTGAGGCTTTGGGCGTGTTGGCGCACCTGAGTGGCCGCTTTTTGCACGTCGGCGTCCTGGAAGTTGGCGCCGCTTTCCACTAGCGTGAGGCCCAGCAACGCGACTGCTCCTGTGTTGGCGCCGCCTTCGCGGTCGGCGAAGTGGTAGAACTTGCCGCCACTGGCCATGCGCTGACGCAGGTAGCCG
>DASRAT010000452.1:0-18203 GCA_035638015.1 Gemmataceae bacterium
CGTTATGGTTGCATCCCACCGATGGCCGTCGCCTCGGTTTGACGGATGGCGACCTGGTGCGCGTGAAGACGGAAATCGGTTACTTCGTGGATCGCGTATGGATGACGGAGGGCATTCGCCCCGGTGTGGTTGCTTGTTCCCATCATCTGGGCCGCTGGCGCCGCAAAGCGGACGTGCCGAGCAATCGGTACAGTTCCAACATGGTCGACGTGTCGCAACCGGGGCCAGGTAAATGGTTAGTGCGTCAGATCGAAGGTCCGGCGCCTTTCGCCAGCGCCGATCCCGATTCCCAGCGTATTTGGTGGCGCGAAGGCGGCGTGCCGCAGAACTTGACGTTCCCCGTGCAACCCGATCCGATTAGCGGCATGCATTGTTGGCATCAGAAAGTGACCATTCAAAAAGCCGAGGCTGGCGACCGCTATGGCGATGTGTTCGTGGACACCGACCGTTCCCATGAGGTCTACAAACGCTGGTTGACGAAGACGCGAGGCGGGCCTGGGCCAGGCGGCTTGAGGCGGCCATTATGGATGAATCGTCCGCTGCGGCCGACATTGGAGGCGTTTTACGTCAAAGGGGCTGCCGGCGGTGTGGGCCGTGATGCGGTGCCGAGTGAGGAGACGTGGTCCTATGTGATTTAAGGGTCACTTCTTACTGAAAATTCTGGGGCAAAAAAACGAGTGCTTCGTTTTTTGCCCCAAGAGTTAATGCCATCATGGGCTACCTGTCCAGATCTTGTCAGCCTCGCAGGTTCTCCCTAGCGTAATCGCGTCAACAATTCCACGAAGGAGCACACACCTATGTCCAACACTTTCCGCGGCCGCATCTATGACGACATCACCCAAACCATCGGCAACACGCCGTTGATCCGCCTTCGCAAGGTCGTCGGCGACGCCAAGGCGACCGTTGTCGGCAAACTCGAAAACTTTAACCCCCTTTGGTCGGTCAAGGACCGCATCGGCGTCTCGATGATCGACGCCGGCGAGCGCGAGGGCAAGATCAACAAACAAACCACCATCATCGAGCCGACCAGCGGCAACACCGGCATTGGTTTGGCGTTTTGCTGCGCTGCCCGTGGGTTCAAGCTGGTCGTCACCATGCCCGAGACAATGAGCCTGGAACGCCGCCGGCTGCTCAAGGCGTTCGGGGCCGAAGTCGTGCTTACACCCGGCGAAAAAGGCATGAATGGCGCCATCGCCAAGGCGGAGGAGCTGCTCAAAACCACGCCCAATTCGTTTATGCCGCAACAGTTTAAGAACCCCGCCAATCCCGAGATTCACCGCAAGACCACCGCCGAAGAGATCTGGACCGACACCGACGGCAAGGTGGACATTCTGGTCAGCGGCGTCGGCACCGGCGGCACCATCACCGGCGTCAGTGAGGTCATCAAGAAACGCAAACCGAGTTTCAAAGCCATCGCCGTCGAGCCGGTGACTAGCCCGGTCATCACGCAGACTATGCAGGGCCAACCCGTGCAACCGGGCCGGCATCGCATCCAGGGCATCGGCGCCGGTTTCGTGCCTGGAGTGCTCAATCTCAAGATCATTGACGAAGTGGTCCAGGTAAAGGATGATGACGCTTTCGACATGGCTCGCCGCCTGGCCCGCGAAGAGGGCATGCTGTGCGGCATTAGCGGTGGAGCGGCGGCTCACGTTGCGGTCGAAGTTGCCAAGCGGCCCGACAGCGCGGGCAAGCTGATTGTGGTCGTGCTGCCTGATCTGGGCGAGCGCTACTTGTCGACGCCGTTGTTTCCGGAATGATCCGCCAGCACAAGGAACCAATCATGGCCCGGAGATTTGCCTTAGCAGTTACGGGCAGCCTTTTGCTCGTTGGCGTGGTGTCGGCGAACTCCGGGCCGCCGAAGCTGCCCGAGGACCAAAAACGCATTGATCCGCCGGTGCGATTCGAGGGCGTCGAAAAACACGCGGACTATGTCTTTTATTTGATTGCAGGAGGATACTACTTAAGTCCGGTTTCCGTCGAGGTTAAGGATTCAAATGCTGGCGTTTTGGATTTCAGCAAGGGAGCCAAAAGCGGCGCCCCAGTCATAAGCACCATGGTGCTTTTGGCGATGGACCGTAAGGACTTTGAAAAGCGGGCGAAGGATGACCCCAAGCCCAAATGGCTTTTTGACCGCAAGGAAATTGAAAAGCGGGCGAGTTCTGACCCGTCGCTCAAATGGGTACACCAAGAGGTTGGCGGCTTCATGGCGGCCAAGCTCGACCCGCCGGCTCCCACCATGCCGATCACGGTAAAGGATGTTCCCGTAACGACCTACCGGGTCACGCTCAAAGACGGCAAGCTCACTGCGGAGAAAGTGGAAGGTAAGAAGAGCGGTGAAGGGCCACAGGCCAGCTTGTTGCCGACGTGGGCGTTCGGTATCGTGAGTTCGCTATCCATCGCGTGGCTGGGCATATGGTTCGCGCGCCGTGGAACTACGCGAGGCCAAAGCCAAGGAGGTCAGCAATGAATCGTTCATTTGGGTTAACTGTTGTCGGCAGTTTATTAATGGTGGCGGCCACATGGGCGAATCCGGCACCCCCACCCCCGCCGCCGGTGCCCGAAGGCCACAAGATCATCGACCCGCATTTGTGTTTCGAGGGTATCGACGACCACAAAGACTATGTCTTTTACGTTCGATGCAGCTTTGTCGGAGGCCGAATCCTAGAGGAGGTCAAGGCCCCGAAAGCCCTCAAGCTCGCAATTAAAGACGTCGACCGACCAACAGTTAACCCACAAATTAATAACCTTTTCCTGCTGGCAATGGATCGCGATCAATTCAATCGGCGATCCAAGGAAGATTCCTCGCTCGAATGGCTAGAAGAATCGGCGCAGGGCGTTTTTTCGGCCAAGCTCACACCGCCGGCCACCACGGCGCCAGCTAACCTCAAGGATCCTCCGGTGACGACTTATCGCGTTACTCTCAAGGATGGCAAATTAAGCGCCCAGAAAATCGAGGACAAAAAGAGCAGCGAAGGACAGCAGGCCGGCTTGCTGCCGATGTGGGCTTTTGGCCTCGTAAGCTCTCTGTCCATCGCATGGCTCGGCATCTGGGCCGCACGCCGCGGCGCCGCGGCGACACAATCAAGGACCTAACGTGTCTGCGGGTCTCTCAGTCCAACCTGACTGCCTGGACGCGCCCCAGCAAAAACAAATGTCCGCAGCTGGGAGTGCGGCCTGGCTTTTCGGCCTTGCCTGCGTGGCGCTGGCAGCTGCGGCCGCGCTGCTCGCCGGTTGGGCGCCGCTCGGTTTTTCCATCGTCACCGTCTTTCTGTTCGCCGGCCCTCACAACTGGATCGAGGCCCGCTATTTCCTGAGCCGTTTGCCCGCGCGCTGGGGAAAGTTGCGTGGCTTCTTTGGCTTGGCATTTGCCGGCATCTTTGGCTTGACCATCTACTATGCGGCCTTTGCTTGGATCGAATTGGGCTGGAATGAGACAAACTGGCGCATTGCTCTGGCGACCTGGAACACTTTGCTCGTCGGATGGATCGTCGTGCTTGTACACATGCGCAGCCGGCAGAATCCGCGGCGGGATTGGTCGTGGACATTGCCGGTCGGTTTTCTCGTCATTGCCCTGGCCTGGCTCCAGCCCGAAGGCTGGGCACTGGGTCTGGTTTTTCTGCATCCCCTAATGGCCTTCTGGATCCTCGACCGCGAATTGCGCCGCAGCCGGCCGGAGTGGCTAAAGACTTATCGTTGTTGTTTGTTGATGGTGCCGCTATTGCTGGGATTGCTATGGTGGCGACTGGCCGACGCTCCCTCACTGCCGGGGATCGATGCGTTCACGGTGCGAATCACGCGGCACGCAGGCGCAGATTTGTTGCCGGGGGTCTCTTCGCATTTGCTGGTGGCGACGCATACCTTTCTGGAGATGCTCCATTACAGCGTCTGGTTGGTTGCAATTCCGCTGGTGACCTTGGGGGCAGCGCCTTGGCGGATTGGCACTGTGCCGTTAGCTCGGCGTTCCCACAAGTGGGGCATGGCGGTTGCCGGTGTGCTGGCGATTGGCGCGGCCGCGGTCATCGTGCTTTGGTGCGGTTTCCTGGCCGATTACCCGGTGACGCGCGACATTTACTTCACGGTCGCCATGTTGCATGTTTTGGCGGAAGTGCCGTTTCTGTTGCGGGCCATGTGAGGTGGCGTCAATGCGCTGGCTTTTGGTCGGCTACTGTATCAGCGTCGCCATCGAAACGCCGGTATTAATGGTGGGCCTGTCGCGCGATCATCCACTCATGCGGCGTTTTCTGTCGGGGTTGTGGCTGACCGCTTGCACCTATCCTGTCTTCATCCTCGCCCTGCCCGAATTGATACCCGAGCGAAATCTGTATCTGGCGGTCGGCGAAACCCTCGTTGCCGTGGCGGAGTGTTCAGTTTTTTTGGCGGCCTTTGGCTTGAAGGATCGCAACTGGCTCGCGGTGAGCCAAGATTGCCTCGCTATTGTCCTGGCCAACCTGGCGTCGTTTGGTTTAGGCGAATGGATGCACATGCACGGCTGGTTCGAGGGGTTGGCGGGTTAAGGTTGCCAGTTGACGCCGACGCTGCGAGAATTGAACATCAACTTGGGAGATTGACACCAGCGATGGGAGATCACCATGTCCATTCGACCCGTCAAGCGCATCGCCAAATCAAAACCAACACTCGAAGGCGCTGGTGTGCATCTGCGGCGGGCCTTCGGCTTCGGCAACACCTCGGACTTCGATCCGTTCCTGCTCCTGGACGATTTTCGCAATGACATTCCGGAGGATTATCTGGCCGGTTTTCCATGGCACCCTCACCGCGGCATTGAGACCATCACCTATGTCCTCGCCGGCACCGTGGAGCATGGCGACAGCATGGGCAACAAGGGCGCGATCACCACGGGCGACATCCAGTGGATGACGGCGGGCCGCGGCATCATCCATCAGGAAATGCCCAAGCCTGATCAAGCCGGCCGCATGCACGGCTTTCAATTGTGGGCCAACCTTCCGGCGTCGCTCAAGATGACGCCGCCGCGTTATCAAGAAGTCAAGGCGGCCGAGATCCCCGTGATTACCGATGACGACGGCACGACTGCTCGCGTCGTGTGTGGCTCCTTCTGGGGCAAGAAAGGCCCCATTGATGGAATCGCCGCCGACCCGATTTACCTGGATGTGACCGTGCCGCCCGGTAAGCGGAAATCCTTGCCGGTCGAAACGACACGACACGCTTTTGCTTATGTGTTCGCGGGCAGCGGCAAATTCTGCAATGCTTCAAGGCCCTTGGCCGTTCCTACGGAAGGCGTTGGCTGGGCCGACACCACGTTGCCCAAGGACGCGGACAATCGCTCGCTGGTGTTGTTCGACAGCGGCGACGAAGTTGCAGTGCAAGCCGGCGACGACGGCATTCGTTTCCTGTTGGTATCGGGCAAACCGCTGCGGGAACCCGTGGCGTGGTACGGGCCCATTGTAATGAACACGCAGGAGCAGCTTCAAAAGGCGTATGCGGAGTTGCAGGAAGGAACGTTTCTGAAACCGGGCTAATGGCCCTTGAGATCCCAGATCAACACAGTAGTGTCCGTGCTGCCGGACGCAAGCAGCCGGCTATCGGGTGAAAAAGCGAGTGCGCAAATTGGATCTCCATGGCCAGGGAACTCACGGAGCAATTTGCCTGTGGCCACATCCCACAATCGAATACGATTTTCGTCCGTCGCCCCGGCATCCACGAACAGCCGGCCGTCAGGCGACCAGGCAAAACGGAGGTTATGGACACGATCCTTGCCATTCGACGGCAGGCGGCGAACCTGCTTCTCCGATTGGATATCCCATATCACTACATCGTTGTTGCACTCGTCCCATGCGGCAAGGAGTTTGCTATCCGGAGAAAAAGCCAGCGTTTCCCGAATGCCCGTATGCGGCTTTTGCCCCGCACTCACAGTGGCCAATGTCTTGCCAGTGTCAATCTCGAATACAAGAATCAGATTGTCTTTCTGCAAGGCGATCAATCGGTCGTCCGGGGAGAATGTCCGGCAGTCGTAATAATGCACGGGCAAATTGCACAACTTCTCGCCCGTTTGCACGTCATACGCAATCAGGTCTTTGCCTTGAACGGTGCATGCCAGGAAATAACGATTTGTCGGTGAAAAGAACCCCAGTGATGGATCGCTGATGCCGCGCGCGTCACGAACAGTTCCAAGAACTCGTTTGTCGGCAATGTCAATGAAACTATGGCGGTCCGATTCAACCAAGAGGCCGATGGAATGATCCGCCGAGGCAGTTCGCATGCCATGGCGGCTCCATACGGTCGTTAAATGGGAGCGAGCTTTGAGTTTTCCCGTCGCCAGGTCCCAACGCAGCGATTCGTCAATTTCGAAAGTCGACGAGCCGTTCCAGCTGCCAGTGATTAATTCGGCGCCATCCGAGGTAAAGGCCATGTGAACTACGTCTCGATGATGGCCGTCGAAGGCCAGGCGCGCCTTGCCGCTGGCCAGTTCGATTAGTTGAAGGCAACCATTCACTGACGCGAACATTGATTTTCCATCCGGCGATATTGCCAGCGCATCAATGGTCGTCGTTAACTCAAGCGGAGAAAAGTGGATTGGCTGCAGCGGCCGCTTTGCATCAATACTCCACCTGATCACTGCAGGACCGCTGCCGCCAATGAAAAGCGACTTTCCGTCTGGAGCAAATATGAAGGATTTGAACGATTCCAACCTCGTATCGCCGCTGGCAATGCGACACTGTATTGTTCCGGTCGAAGCGTCCACAACGCCGATCTCAGACCAACCAAAATCGCATGCCAGTCGTTTGCCATCAGGAGTGAACGCAAAGTGACGCGGTCCGGATTTGTGACTTAAACGCCAAATCTCACCTCCTGTTTTGACATCCCAGGCCACGGTAATATTGCCACCTTCAACAGGGGCCGAGTATCTACTAATTGGCTGACAAAGGTGAGCGACCAGTATGCTCGCATCGGGCGAAAAAGCGGCGGCACTGAGCCTTGTTGGTGGGTTTATTCCAGGGTTAGTCCATTTGAGCTCTTTCAACGGGTTCCAGTCCCGACCCAGCTGACCTTTGGTCACATCCCACCATCGAACCACGCCCCCCCCATCCACGAAGATCACTGCAGTGCTGTTTTCGGTGAAGGCCAATGCTCTCACATCTTCCGGTGGTCCTTCTGTAAAACGAACTATCTTGCCAGTAGCGAAGTTCCAAACTCCGACGCGTAATCGACCTGCCGCTAGTAGTTTGCCGTCGCGCGAAAAGGCTACATGACGTGCCTCCCGCCAAAGGTAACTGTCCAAAGGCGCCAGTTCTTTGCCCTTGGCAGTTTCCCAAATCTGCAATTGGCGCTCCCCGCCGAATGACACGCAATGCTTCCCGCTTGGGGCAAATAAAAGCCCGGGTGATTCATGGTTCGAAAAGCATCGCAACCGGAGCCGCGTCGTGCCCAGGCGGGCAATGGCCCCGTCGGGCAGGCGATCTCCAAGCGAATCGCTGAGAAACTGATCTGCTGCTTGAACCTGCACCGGAGCAACAAGCAAGAAAACTAAAGCCCATCCTCGGCTGGCGTTCATGAGTCGGCCTCCATGGCGGACGTTAAAGTGGAAGGAATACAGTAACGGGAACTGGCAGGCAGGTCCAGACGAGTGGGGAAGACCACGCCAAAATTATTTGATTGCATTCAAAAATACAACGGTGATACTGCGTTGGTTGACGGAGTCCGCGAGAACCAAAGATGAAAACGGTTGGATGGATTTATCTGGTGGCGTATGCGCTAGACGCGGTCCTGTCCCTTATTAGCTCGTATGTGCCAGGCTTCCTGTTGGCGAGCAACGTGGTCAGCACCGTCGTTGTGCTTTTTACGCTCGTCGCCTTCGTCCTTGCCTGCGTGGGCCAACTCAAACCGCGGAAAGTGTTCATCATCCTTGCCTGCTTCTACTGTCTGGTGCTGGGGTTCGGGCTCATCATCGGTGTGCTGCTTGTTGTTCAGCTTGGGCCTCAAAAGCTGCAAGGCGCCGACATTAACCCCCAGTTTTTTAGGCAGACATTCGCCTGGTTCGAGCCGGTGCATTTGGCCTTGCAGGCTGTGTGGCTCTGTTTGGCAGCTTATGGCTTGGTGGCTTATGCCAGACGCAAAGCCGAGGTCGACCAAAGTGCGGCGGTGGATGTGCAATAGCGATAGAATATGGGGTCAGGTTTACCTTGGTCGGCATGGTTCGCCGTGTTTGTTGCGCCCGGTCGTACTTGGGCATTGCCATTAGCAAGCCCTCCATTTATCATGCGACACGCCCACCCGCATGGAGCAGCAAAATGTCGCAAGGCCTGAAACCCGCGGACCCGAGCGCAATTCATATGGCGGCGGAATGTTCGACCCTCCGGCCGCAAAACTGGCGGCGCCGGGCAGCAGGTTTGCGCCGGCCCGTCATTTTCCTTTTCTCGTTTTTCATGTTGCTGCTTGTCACTTATACCGTCACACCGATACGGCCCGATGCCAGTTTTGAGCTCGGCTCGGAACAAATCTGTCATTTTGGGTTTTCTCCTGATAGTTCGATGATCTCCATCGCATGCAGCGAGGACCGCGAGACCCAAACAATTCACATTCTTGAAGTGGAAAGCTGTGCTGTGCGTTGTGCCGTCAAGGCCGCCTGGCCGGGTTGGAGACATCAACTTTTTTCTCCGGACAGCCGTTTTTTCGCCGCCTATACAGAAGCCGGAGACGCGCAGATTTGGGCCAGCCAAACGGGCGCGGAAATTGGCATGGTTCCCCTTCAAAATAAGAATGAGCGCACAAGTTCTGTCGACTTCATGTTTTCACCCGACAGCCGCTTCCTGGTTTTTGGCGACAAAACCAAACTCTGGGACGGCAATTACTACACCACCTTTTGGAACATCGAACGCGGATGCAATCAGGGCACCATCAAAGCAGACTATGGTACGCTCGCCTTTGCGCCCGATGGACAAACCGCGGCGACAAGGAAGTGGCTAGAGGGCAAGACCGAGGTGGTTGTTTGGGGAATTAGCCTTCACCATACGCCAATGCCCATCATGGAGATTTCTATTCCGCCTCAATTCGCGCAAGTTCGGTTCGCGCCAGATTTGGCCACATTTGTGGCAAACAGCCACCGGGGAAAAGAGCGCGGTGAGGTCGCAGTTTGGGACATGAAAACAGGCACCAAGCGCTATTCAATTCAGGGAGATGAAGGCAAGAGTTGGTTTCCGCTCAAATATGACGGGCGTTTTGTCGTTATCGATTTTGTAGATGCTGACGCACCGCCGCGTGGGAATTTTACCATTGGTCCGCCCGGTCCCGCCAAAGTTTTGGATTTTGCCGGCGTGCCGAAAGGCCTGGGCGTTTTCACTGCGCCTCCGCTGGTCTCGCCCGATGGGCAATGGTTTGCAGTGCCGTTGTCGTCCGGGGTTGAGTTGGTCCAAACGTCCAATTTGGAAACCCGACATGTTCTCCAGCGAAAAGACGATCAAAAGTGGCGTCTTTCTAATTCTCAGTGTGAATTCTCGGGTGACGGAAAAAAGATTGCAGTTCAATTAAGTGATGTGGCACAGGAAGCCCCGTTTTTCAGCCAATGGCTCCCGACTAGATTTAGGCCCGCAATCGGGCCGCCTGCCAGCGGAGTACGGCTTTGGGAAGTGGAAACGGGCCGTGAATTGATGGTTTTTGAAAACTGCGACGAAGTTCATTTTTCGCCAGACGGGAAGTATGTCGCGACATTGCATAACCGAAGCACGATCCATTTTTGGAGATTGCCGCTGCAAAAGCCGTTGTGGGCGATCATTGGCTTGTCGGCCGCGATATGGGTTACGTGCTTTTTGTTAGGTTGGTTAATCAATAAAGTGCGCCGGCGCAGGGTGGCTTTTCGCAACTGAGGTGGGGAAAAAAGGGGCTCACCACGAATTCGCCATTATACGCTGCATTTGTTGGCGTGGAACGCCGGAGTTTACGAAACGCGAACTTGCGAGTGCCACGTGTAGCGATGATCCCCTTGATCTTCTTGATCCTCTTGGAGGGGCTCAAACCCCTCCCGGTCTCTCTTCACGAAAAACAAAAAAACGGCCAGCCTGCCCGGGGGGAGTCCAGGCAGGCGGCCGTCAGCAGGGTCGGGGACCCATCAAATCTACATGTTCTCGCGTTTCTCTTCGACCAGCGTGCGAATCCGCTCGGCCAACAGAGCCACGTCGAACGGCTTCTTGAAGGCTTCGTTGAAGCCGTAGCTCGTCAGTTGCTCCGGTGCGGCTTCATCTTCGCTGGCCAGGGCGACGATCTGCGTGGCTTCATAAGCCGGATTGCGACGCAGGTTGGTCGCAATCTGCAGGGCTTCGCTGCGGCCCATCGCCAGGTCGATGACGATGGTGTCCGGGTGGAAGCTCTCGGCCTGAATGCCGGCTTCGAAGCCGCTGGTGGCGAGTTCATATTTGAAATCATCGTCTTCCGGGAGCAGCTCTTTGACGCGGTCGATGAAGAGCTTTTCGGCGCCGATGATGAGGATTTTGTGGAGCCCCTCTTCTTCGAGCTCGCCCAGAGGCATGCCGTGTTCCTTGAGGAAACGGATGAGCTGCTCGCGGGGGATGCGGCGGTCCTGGCTGCCGGGGATGCGGTAGCCGCGGAGCCGGCCGGAATCGAACCATTTACTCACCGTGCGCGGGGCGACTTTGCAGATCTTGGCGACCTGGCCGGTGGTAAACACTTTTTTCATGGCAGGCACTCCAGTTTCGGTTTGAGCCGTGTTATCAGTCCCGGTCAGCACGCGGGAGGTGCCTTCAGGAACTTACCCGCCCGCCTTTTGAGGTCACGTCCGGTACCGGGCGGTCGCGGGATTGACCGCCGGGGCATCCTGCCAAAAAGGCGGGGCCGGGCATCGAGACCAGGGCGGGAGAACCAAGCACAACCAGGTTTTCGGCATCGGCGACGCGGCGCGTTGGCTACGCGGGGCGCGTCGTTTATTGCTATCGCACCTCGGTTACATGCTAAATCGGCACGGACAGTCCCCAAGATGAGAAAAAGCCCACAACTTGGGGAAGTTCTGCGAATCCCCCTTCTTCCGCTCAATCCTCCCCTTGGCTAGATTGCCAGGGTGGAAGCGAGGGGGGACAGGGAAAAATGCGTCGTCCTGACGGGAGGGAAGAGGCGGTGGTAACGAGGAGAAGTATCGTGCGAGTGGTGCCGCCTCTCGTCTGTTCCGTCAGCATTGTACCTGGCAAGGCAAGGGCTGAGCGATCATCAGACCATTGTTTCATATGAGTGAGAAAAGGCAGTAGCGAAATAGCTTGCTGACCCTTGGAGACGGCGTTATATCACATCTAAGCTCCGCCACGATTTCCCACCTGAGAATCCAAATCGCCATGATCCGCTTTCGATGTCCAAAGTGTGAAAAGCGACTGGCCGTCAATGACGAGCGCGCCGGCTTGAGCGGTGCATGCCCCGAGTGCAAAGCCAGGTTCCGCATTCCCATGGCACCGCCAAGCGAAGCGATCATCACCGCGCCGCCGCCTAAAATTGCCCCCAAGCAACCTGTGGAAGAAGGTCTGGAACTCGTTGACGAAGGCGTGGAGGTTGTGCCCGAAAGACCGCGGCTGCTCAGGCGCGAGGATCCAGATCGATTCGAGGAGGAGAGCTTTGAGCAGCCGATCAAAAGGCGGCGCAAGAAGCGGAGGCGCAAGAGTTTTAGCATGCTGGGCGGCATGGACGTCTTTTTGGTAGCGCTGCTCGGACTGATTGGCTTTGGGCTGCTGCTTGTCACAATGACGGTCGTCATCCCGCCTCTGGCCGTTTTGCCGATTGGCCTTGGCTACCTTGTGGCCATCGGCGGATACATCTGGTTTCTGGTCCTGGTTTTCAAGATCAATCCCGTTTCAGGCGTGTTGTGCCTGCTGTGCGGGATCTACAGCGTGTATATCGTGGCTACAAACTTCGACGATGTGAAATGGCCGTTTTTCTTTTATTTGACTGGAATTGCGCTCATCGTGCTCGGCTCTTTGGCGGGCGGGCCGGTATATACCGATGCATTGCTCGATCAACACCCCAGGCGTTGAAGCCAACGCTCGCGCTCCGCTGTGCGTCGCGGCTAAACGAAGGCATTGCGGGGCGCTCCAATATCAACGACGTGCACCTGTCCCAAATACTCTTTCGCCATCGGATTGGCGAAGCCCACTTTTTCCGCGACAAACGTGACTGTGTGTGTCGCCCGAATCGTCGTGCCGAGCGACTGGCCTGAGTCGCAATCCAGGCCGGAGGGAATATCCACTGCGAGCACAGGCTTGGCGCTGGCATTGATGGAACGGATGACAGACTCGATGGGACCGCGAACTACGCCGCTCAATCCGGTACCGAGCAGGGCGTCGACGATCCAATCAGTAGATGCAAGCAAGGCCTGCAACTTAAGAGAATCTGGCTGGATAAGTAAGGGCATTCCGCAGCGTTCAATGATGCGATAATTGATGGCCGCGTCGCCCGTCAGATCTTCCGGCTTGGCGAACAGTAGCACCTGAACCGGTATGCCACGATTGTCCAGATGCCGCGCAATGACGAAACCATCGCCGCCGTTATTGCCTTTGCCGCAGCAGATGACCACAGGGCCTTTGACACCTAGCGAAAGTAGTATCTCGGCAGCGCCGCGGCCGGCGTTTTCCATGAGGACGACGCCAGGGACGCCGAATTCCTCGATGGCACGGCGATCAATCTCGCGGACTTGGGCGCGGGTTAGCATGGGAGGCTCGCGAAACCACAGATGATCAACGGCTGATCCGCAAGTTGCCGGTCTTGATCACCGATTCGACTTCCTCGCGCGTGACCCAGGCGAAATCGCCGGGAATCGAGTGCTTGATGGCGCTAATGGCGATGCCGAAGTCCAAGCCTTTTTGCAAATCGCCATCGAGCAAACCGTGAATCAAGCCCGCCGCGAAAGCATCACCGGCGCCAAGACGATCCACAATCTCCACTTCGAATGTCCGCGTCCGGTGAATGGTCTGGCCCTGACATGCAATAGCGGTCCAGGTGTTTTTCCACACCAGCGGATTCTCGCGCACTGTAATTGCAGCAACTTGCAGCGGAAACTCTTTCAACAAACGCAGCGCCACACTTTCAAATGTCGATTCTTTAATGCCAAAGACGCGTTCCACATCCTCTTCCGTGGTAATGAGGACATTGCAATACTGCATGAACTCGCGCATCCAGCGGCCGGCGTCGGCCTGGCTCCAGAGCTTGACACGGTAATTGAGGTCAATGCTAGTTTGCACATCCGCGGCGCGGGCGGCTTTCAGCGCCTCACGTGTCGTTTCGGCAGCGCTGGGACTCAGGGCTGGCGTGATGCCGGTGACATGGAACCACTTCGCGCCCGCAAAGACTTTGCCCCATTCGATCATGCCTGGCCGAACGCCGGCGATGGCGGCATTCTTGCGGTCGTACAAAACGCTGCTGGCTCGCGGTGCAGCGCCGAACTCCACAAAGTAAATGCCGACGCGGTCGTCATCAGTCCACAGCACATGGTCCGTGGCAACGCCCGCTTCACGGGCGCGATTGGCAATGAGCCGGCCCAATGGATTGTTCGTCAGTCGTGAAATCCACGCGGAGGTCCTGCCGAGACGGGCCAAACCCACGGCCGTATTCAACTCCGCTCCTCCCACCTGCACATCCAGGCTGCCCGCCTGCTCCAACCGCTTGAAACTCGGCGGACTAAGCCGAACCATCGCTTCGCCGAAGGTGATGATGACGTAAGCCATGAAACTCCTTTGCAGTTTTCAGTGCGATTGTTTCACAATTGAGAAAAATATCGCGTACAAGAGGGTCAAGGGGCGCAAGGGGCGCAATAGGCGCAGCTTTTCACGGGCCTACTCATAGAACAATTCTGTCTCACGTTCCTGCATCATCAATCTGCGCCCGCTGAAACAGATCCGCCACAGTTCCGTAAATGTCGCCGTTATCGCTGACCACCAGCGCCTCGTTGCGCAGCGGTACAGGCAATCGGGCCAAACCTCGCAGGAACTGGTCCAGCTTTTCGCCGCGCACCGCCAGTGTTTCGGGTCGACAATACACCACGACCAGCTGTTCACCCGCAAGTGACGCCACGCGCCCGCGCAGAAACCCATCGTAATCTGGCTCGTCGTCAAGAATCGTCTCATATCCCCGCGGCACGTTGTCGCGGTGAGATCGTTTGGCATCGTGAAGGCGTCCGTCTGGATAGATCCAAAACACATAGTCGGGATCGCGGTGCGTGAATTCCTTGATCTGGTTGCGTCGTCCCGATACCTTTGCGGCCAGGAATGGGAACCGGGCCGAAGCCGCCTCTCGCGAAACCGAGCCAATTGTAATCATCGATTGCACTCTTGCGATGGGCCGCCAGGTTGAGGCTTCCGGCCTGAAAGGCCGTTTCCTAAAGCCCAGGCCGAAGGCCTGGGAAACGACTCTTCCAGTTCTCCACGGCCCTGAAAGGGCCGTTCACCGAAACGGTTTTCAATTTGAACGAGCCTTTCAGGCTCGCCAAGCGGATGCACCAACCTTCCCAGGCCTTCGGCCTGGGCTTTTAGAACGATCCTTTCAGGATCGAGTGTGCCGGATTACCAATTTACACCCCATCAAACGCAATCACCACACAAGTCACATTATCCCGCGAGCCGCGCGACAGCGCCAGCTTCACCAAAACATCCGCCCACTCCTGCGGATCTTTGAAACGCCGTGCCCCTTCGCGCATGTCCTCATCGCTGATGTGATTGGTCAAACCGTCGCTGCCTAGCAACAGCCGATCCCCGGGCTGCGGCGAAAAAGGAATGACCTCGGCCCCTTCCACCATATTGGTGCAGCCCAGGAACTTGTGCAGTACATGTTGGTAGGGACTATGGCGAGCCTCTTCCGGCGTCAGCGCGCCGCTAAGGACGAGTGCCTGTGCAACGGAATGATCCACAGTAAGCTGCTCGACCACGTCGCCGCGAATCACATAAGCCCGGCTGTCGCCCACACCAGCGACATAGCACTTTTGATCGTGGTGCAGCGCCAAAACCGTGGTTGTTCCCATGCGTCGCCCGGCCGGCTGACTGCGGCCGGCGTCAATGATTGCGAGATTGGCCTCCGCCAGTGCATCGCGCACAGCCATGTCGGCGCAGACGCACTTGGCTAACAGGTCGCCGACAATCTTGGGGATGATCTCCGCCGCCATGCCCGAGGCCATTTCGCCGCGTTCCTGGCCGCCCATGCCGTCGGCCACCAAAAATAGATTGTGGTCCAGATCCACGACGTAGCAATCTTCGTTATTGGGGCGGACGCCTTGCTCCGTGCGGCTCCCGACGCGAAGGACGATGTCGGCCATGAGGAAGGCTCCCGCTGCTGTCAGGTCAGTTCTCAGTTGCCAGTTGTTCAGTTATCTGATTGTCCAGCCGATCAGCAGAACCAATCACGCATAGTTTTCAGTATATCATCCTTGTCGCCCGAACTTGAAACCAGCGGTCAAACAACTGACAACTATCAACTGACAACTGTCTACTGTCAACTGAGAACTCTCCGATGGCCTATGATCCCTATGACCCCTGCCCGTGCGGCAGCGGCAAGAAATTCAAATGGTGCTGCCAGCCGATTTACGCCCAGATCGACAAGGCCTTTCAGCAGGAGGCCGAGGGCCAGCACGAGGTCGCCCTGCGCATCCTGGACGATGTCTGCAAGGAGCACGCCAGCAATCCCGAGGTCTGGGGCCGCAAAGCGCAGCTTCTTTACCAAAACGACAAGGTCGAGGATGCCGAAGCCGCGCTGCAGAAGGCGTTTGACATCAATCCGAATTATCCGTTTGGCCATTATCTGCGCGGCCGGTTTCGACATTTGGAGGGAGAAATCCCCGGCGCCTTGCTGCTCTTCCGCAAGGCGGCGGAGCTGTACGATCCGGTTGCCCGCGACGTGCTTGCCCATATCTACGCACTCATCACTGAATGCGAGTTGAAGCTCAATCGCCCCGTGGCCGCACGCGCCGCGTTGGAAATGGCCTCCAAGCTCGATCCGGCCAACGCCGACTACAAAAACGGCATCAACGAAGTTTTCGGCAACGAATCCAAGATGCCCGCGCTGTCCCGTAAACAATTCACCTTTCATAAATTGGCAGCTGACGCGCCGCCGGAACGGCGCAACGCCTGGCAAAGCGCCTTGCAAGTCGCAGCAACTGGCAAGCTGTCAGACGCAGCCAAGGCATTCGAGGGCCTAACTGCGACTGATGAAAATGACGCAGCGGCGTGGTTCAATCTAGGCTTGGCCAAGGCCTGGCTCGGCGACAACGCCGCGGCCGTGGCCGCCCTGGACCGCAGCGTGCAGCTGGACAAAGACGAAGAGCAAGCAGCCCAATCCTGGGCGTTGGCCGAAGTTTTGCTGTGCGGCCACGGCATGGAGGAGCAAGCCAATTACGTCGAGCATTCGGCAACGTTCCCCATGCAAAACCCCGAACAGGTTGTGAAACTCCTTGGCGAATTGCAGCGCCAGCGCCGGCTCATCGCCGTGCAAGCCAACCAGGAAGAGGGCATCCTGACTGGCTTGATCGTGGAGAAAGTCCAGGCCCTTACGCCAGAACATGCGGCCAGCCAGATGGCCAGGGTGGGGGCCTATTTGTTGGTGGTGGGCCAAATGGTGCGGCTGTGGAATGCCAATAAGGAGACATTCGACGCGGTGAGTTTTGAAATTCGACAGATGCCCAACACCGGCCTTGGCAATCCCTATGTCCGCACCGGTCCGCCGCATTTCACCGATGTGCTGGCCGAGGCCATCGCATTCCCCATCCACAACATGGAAGCCGCCGACGGCAAGCAGCGTATGGCCGATTTCTTCGCACGCTACATGGAGGAGAAGTGGATTCACAAACCGCTCAAAACACTCGGCCAGGTGCCGCCCGTGGATGCGACGGGCCACGCGCTGCTACGCAAGAAACTGCGCGGCCTCATTTATTTCCTGGCCGATTGTGCGCAGCTGACACGCTCGGAATACGACTTCGACCGCCTTCGCCGCAAACTCGGTTTGGTGGGAGGCGGGACAACAGCGGCACCCGCAACCATGGGTATCGACATCAGTGCGATGGGTGCGCCAGAAATGGCTGCCATCGACGTTGCCTCCCTGAATGAAAGTCAATTAGACGACGCCTTTCAAAGCGCTTTGAAACTTGGTGCCCAGGAAATCGCTGCCAAATTTGCCAGGGCACTGACCGCGCGCCCGCCGCGCGCCGATAAACCCGACACCTATCTCGTCTTCAATCATCTGGTGCAACAAGCCCTGGCCGAGGGCAACAACGACGCGGCCCTGGACTACGTCAACGAAGGTGAAAAGTCGGACTGTGAACACAACGAAGGCCGCCGCCGCAATGATTACGAACTCCGCCGCGGCCAGGTCCACATGAAACGCGGCGAAATCGACGAAGCGGCAAAGGTTTTTGCCAGCCTGATTGAACGCGCCCCAGCGGAGCTGCGCTATCGCGGCACCGCGGCGGAAGCGATGCTGTCTGCCAAGCAAGCGGGCAAAGCTTTGCAATTCGCGGAAGGCGGATTGAAGAAATCTCGCGAACAGAACAATCGCGATTCGGAACAATATTTCCTGGAGTTGACCGCTGCGGCCAAGAAACAAGGCGCCTAAGCCGCTTGCCGCTTAGCATTCAACTATCGCTAACCTCAACCACAAAAACCTGGTTGTGCGTCTGCGTATCAATCGACACAGACCTGACGAACGCGATCTTCTTGCCATCGGGCGAGAAAACGCACGCTTCAGGCCGGGGCGCCGTGGCATCGTCTGAGCGCGGCGTCAAACGCGTCGTAATGCCGCTGGTTGCATCCGTGACGCACACACTGTTGTCCATAACATGAGCGATCCAGCGGCCATCGGGACTCCAAGAAAATGCCGATGCAACGCTGCACGTATTATGACAGATTTGCACCGGCTCGCCACCGTTCGGCGAAATGGTCCATAACTGCACCAAGCCCGCATCGTCGCGCATCAAGAAGGCAATTCGTGAACCATCGGGCGAGCCGCGCAGCCAGTGACGCGGCCCTTGCAAACCGGGATACTTACGATCTGTTGTAAATGTCAATCGCCGCTGCACCGTGCCGCGCGGCGGCCGTGGCCGCGTGGTTTTAGTTCCTTCCAACGGACCATCAGTGGGGACCGTCACGTCCTCGGGAAGATCGACAATAAACATCTCCGCATGCGTCGTACCACGGCCGTCAACGATGTGGCCCTGGAATGCCAGCGCCCGCTGTTGCCGCGTGCCATCGGAGCGCAGGTAGCCG
>DASRAT010000453.1:0-3697 GCA_035638015.1 Gemmataceae bacterium
TGCAATTGGTGGCGCGCGAAAGGAACGGGTAAACCTGCCTGCCACGGGAGATTGCCGTGGAATGCGGTGCGACGCAGGGATTTAAGGTCAACTCCTGCGGCGGTATGTTTCCGAATACGGGGGGCTTTCGATCAAATCAAACGGCCACGCTGGTAGGACAGAGTTCCGATTTGATCTGAATCCTGGCCTACCAATCCCGCGCTATGTTATTTGCCTTTCGTGATTGTAATGCGATCCAGTTCCGTCCCCATCAAGCCGATGGCTCGCAGGTCTAAACGCCCGGGAGCCAGATCCAGCACCACGAAAGAATGTTCTTCCACAATCATCTTGGCGGTGTAGTCTGCATAATTGTCGCCGTGGTCCTTCTTGATTTTCGGCGCTGTTTTATCAATGGCGGGACCATAGAGCCTGGCGCCGCCGCCGCCAGCGACGACGTGGATGACGCCGTTGGCCCTGGTGTTCTTGACACCGTCAAAAGCGGTATCCAGCGTGAACTTACCGTTGACCTTGCCCTTCTTGTCCTTGACGCCGTCGGTGGCGAACTTGAGCGGGACGGTACGCTGATAGTTGTGCACGTGACCCGCGAAGGTCAGATCGACGCTGCATTCCTCAAAAAGCGGCTGCAGCGGGCGCACTTGTTGATCGGTGTAATGGTTGGTGGAACTATGAAACGCGGGCATGTGGTAACAAACGATTTTCCAGGTCGCCTTGGTGGCCATGAGGTCGTCGCGGAGCCACTGGCGGAATGCCGGTGCGTCGGTGGCCATGCCTTTGTTGACATTGAGCACGACGATGTGAGCGGGGCCGTAGTCAAAGGAATAGGCATCAAGATTGGGGTAGCTGTCCGCCGTGGCGGCGCGGAACTTGGCGGCAACAGCTGTGTCCTTGCCGAGCTGCGTGACCCAGGGGCCTTCGCCGGGCCCTCCCTTGGGTGGACAAAAAACGTAATACGCGGCCAAGGCATCCGGCACCGCGGGGAGCTTGGCACTTACATCGTGGTTGCCCAGCAGCGGATAAAACGGAATGGTGGCCATCAGCGGGGCGCCGGTCTTGGCACTCGGCTGGGTCACGTTGTTGTAAGTGCTCCAGTAGTGGTTCATGTACTGATTGAGCCGGCCGCTCGGGTAGACGATGTCGCCCAGCGCCACCAGGAAATCCGGTTTTTGCATGCCGATCTGATAGGCGATGGTCTTCTCCTGGGCCATGCCATAGGCCATGTCACCCACCATGATGCAGCGCACCGACTTGTCCGCAGTGGCGCGGGTGCGGAAGGTTGCCGCACGGATCACGTTGTTGCCAAGCTTGACGTGGTATTTCACATCTGTGTTAAACGGCAAGGCTTCGAGATAAGCCGTGTATTTGAAGTAGTGCTGGTCTTGCTCTTTCGGTTGCGGCACCTTTTCGCCTTTTAGTTCAGCATCCAGTTTGGGCGCCGTCTTGAGCGCTGCAAAGTCCAGCGTCACCCGCGCCGGTTTGACGGAGCGCACGCCACTGCCCGGCATTTGATATTCAACGATGAAGTCGCCAGGTTGCTGATCGGTCCACCAACAGACCGCCTTGACATCCGAGCCCGTGAGCAAGCGGCCATCGCCAGGTTGAATGTACGGTTGAACGACGACAGTCTGGGCAACGCCGTGCATCGGCAGAAGCAACACAAGGCACGCGCATGCGGCAAAAACGAGCTTGTGGGAGATGTAACGCATGACGGTGAACTCCTGAGACTTGGTGAAGTCGCTATGACTGGAGACTGAGGAGAACGGTATAAGTCAAAAGTGAAAAATTGATGTGGCTCGCATGAATTCCCCGTGGCGCTGGCAGAAGCCCCAGCCACAACATCCTGGGAAAGAAGTTGGAAAGAATCTTTAGACAATCTTACCTCCGAAAGCCGATAGCTCTTAAATCGTGGGCCGGACAATCGTTATGCGCATTATTGATGGCCCGAATTGCCATCGTTATCCAGCTTGCCATTTTTGGGGGAGTCGGCGATGAGGAATCGTATTTTGGGGTGGGGCATCCTGGCGTTGGCGGTTTCCTTCTGGTCTTCAGCGGCCGCGGCCCAAACTACGATCCAGGCGAACACTGGCACGCCTAGCGTTGGCCAAGGATTTGACTTCCAGCCTAGCAGCCCCTATGGCGTGATCCAGACCCAATACTCGCCGCCGCTGGCGACATTGCCTCCAATTCAACCCGATCCGCTGCCGCCGGTGACCAAGTCGGCCGTGCAGCCGCCGGCGCCAGGCATCCCATGCAACACCTGCAATCAGTGCAACAACGCCAGCCCTTGCAACAATTGCGCTTGCGAACACTTCACGCCGTACATGCTCGGCGATTTCATCGGCCCCATCGGCTCGCTGTTTTGCGACATCAAAGTTAGCGAAGGCAATAGCCCCCGGCCCGTGGACCGGTTCTTCTTCGACGCCAATTACTACAACAATATTTTCGCCGATCGCTGGAAAGATCCCGCGGAAACGCTGAAACATGTCGATTACTTGCGCTATGTCTTTGGCTTCGAGAAAACCTTTCTCGACGGCCGTGCTTCCGTCACGTTGCGCATTCCCTTCTTCACCATCGATGCCCGAGCCAGTGACTACGGCCTGTCTGTCGGCGAGAAGGATTTCACCTCCACCGATCTCGGCAACATTAGTGCCATCTTCAAAATGGTCCTGATGGAAGATAAGTCCACGGGAAGCCTGCTTTCCGCTGGCGCCACAATCACTGTGCCAACGGAGGCGACGCGGCTTATGGACCCAGGGCAGGCCACGCTTGCCTATGTGGCCCCCTTCGTCGGTTATATCCTCGAGCGTGGCAATTTCTTCCTGCAGGGCTTCACCTCCATGACCTTGCCCGTGGCCCGGCCGGAATCGATTTTGCTTTTTAACGACATCGGCGTCGGCTACTTCGCCTATCGCAACGACAGCGGCTGGGGTATGGTGCGGTCCATCGCTCCGACCTTTGAAGTTCACGTCTTGACCCCCCTTCGCCAAGCCGATCCCCAGCAGGACGAATTCGGGACATTCGACAAATTCATTATTCACAACAACGTCGATCTGACGCTGGGCGCAACTATTGAGTTTGCTAACCGTTCGACACTGGGCATTGGTTTCTGCACGCCGGTGACCGGCCCGCAACCTTTTGATTTCGAGGCCATTGCTCAGTTCAACCTTCGCTTCTAAGCCGTAGGACAGGATTCCGATCCTGTCCATTCCATTTGCAAGGACAGGATCGGAACGCCGTCGTCGCGGTTCTGTGCGGCGGTCTTGGCCAGGGGCCAGCGTTAGCGCAGCTGCCGGAGTTTTTGCCGATAAGCTGCATTTTTGATCCGCGCTACGATCTTTTGGTAGATGATCGTCCCTTCACTTTCTTTCCACGCATCCTCGCCTATAATCGATTTTACAGTTTATCAAAGGTCGGACCTGGCTCCGGTGGGACTGCCTTATATAGGCCGTTCAGGACGGGCTAGGAAGCCCGTTCCACGAATTCCACATTGAGCACCCGCTGATCTTGCACAACTCGGTATTCACACGTTGCCATCGACTGGTTGTTCCGGCGATGGCCATTGATCGTTTCATCGTTGAAGGAGACTCGCAATGAAGATGAAGAGCGGCATGTTGTTGGTAGTGGGTTTGTTTCTCATCGTCGCCGCCTTGGTGCTGACGAACCGGGAACCTGCCCGAGGCGCGGACCAAGGCAGCACCAC
>DASRAT010000454.1:0-2647 GCA_035638015.1 Gemmataceae bacterium
AAAAGCGCCATGGTCAATGAACTCACCACGGTGGCCTCGACGTTTACCGCCGCGCGCTTCATCACCGGGGAATCGATCGCGGGCAAACCGCTTGGACTGCGGATCGCTTCCGAAAACGTGCCTAACCTTGTCGATACGACAACGGGTGGGTTTGGCAAAGTGATCGTCGATCCGCTCAACAGCACCCAGACCACGACCTTGGCGAACCTGAACACGCTTGGCTCGCTCATCACCGCTTCCTTCACCGTGGCGAATGACGAATGGCGCGCCAGGTTCTTCAAGGCTGCAACCTTGCCCGGCGGAGTAACGCCCAAGAACACACTTGAGGCGATGGCCGGCATCGCCCGTTCGCCGTGGGCTAACGCCAAGACACTCTACGCACTCTTTGACGAAGCTTACCCGCAGCCGAAGGACGGCTCGCGGCGGGCGGCGCCCTTCTTGCCATATCTCGCTTACACTCCGGACGATTTCGCGCTTAGTCTTTGCTTCGCTGGCGGCGGCATGTGCGCCAATGGCAAGTTCTGTTTCGATGCGGAGGGCAACCTCTGGAGCGGCCAGAACTGGATGCCGGGCTCCCAGTCCAGCGTAGCGCACAACATCGGCGGCGGCGTGATTAAAGTCGCCCCCAATGGCACTCTGCTGTCGCCGGCCATCACCGCCTTTACTGGCATGGGACTGGATGGTGTCGGCTGGGGCACCGGTGTGACGAAAGAGCACGCCTGGGCCACCAGCTTTAATGGCAAGATTCTGGTGATGGATTTCGACGGTCGTCCTGTCGGCAAGGCGAGCGATTTCCCCATGGACGGCAAAGTCGGACAGCTCATGGGCGTCGGCGTCGCCGCCAACGGTGATGTCTGGATCGCGGACGGCTCGAAAAACCAGTTGTTGCACTTCCCCGGCGGACGCATCAAGGACGGCCGGCTCGTGCAGGTTGCGGGGCTGAAATCGCCTTTCGGCATCGCCATTGACGCCCAGAACCGTGTCTGGGTCAGCAACTCCCAGTCGGACAAGGTCCTGCGTTTTCCCGCTGACGATCCGTCCAAGGTGGAATCGTTCCAGACCGGCATCAGCGCCCGCGGCGTTGGCCTGGATTCCAAGGGCAATCTTTGGGTGGCGAGCCTCATGTCCCTGGACTTCCCCCCACCGAAAGTCCCCGACGGGGTGTCGATCATGAAGCAGTTTCAGATCGTCGGCGAACACATGCTCAAGGAACTCAATAGCGGTATGACCACTGGCGTGGTCAACATGATCCGCCCCGACGGCAGCCAACCCGCACCGAAGGGCTTTACCGGTGGCGGGAAAATCAGCGTGCCGTGGGGTTTGAGTATCGACGGCAACGATGACGTCTGGGTCGCTAATTTCTGGGGTAAAGGCGTCGTGCTGATGGCCGGGGCCGAGCCTAAAGGGCGATCGGCTGAGGCGAAGCCCGGCGATGCCATCCATGTGTTTCAGAGCGGCAGCATCCAGTTGATTACCGACGTGGCGATTGACCCAGCCGGCAACATCTGGGCCGCGAACAACTGGAACAACGTTGAAGCAGCAATGTCCGACAATCCGCTCCGCCGCACCTCGACCTGGGGCGGAGGGTCGGGCTTGACCGTCATCTATGGAGTCGCGGCTCCGGTAAAGACCCCGGTAATGGGGCAGGTGCGGCAGCCGTAAAATCCAGTACACTGGGCCGCACGCGTTCCAGGACAGCGTTCACCTTGCTGTCGGCCATCTGCCAGGACGGGTACGAGTGGTTTTTCTCATTCCGACTGGCGAACGCATAGGTTGTAGGGGTTCATTCTCGGGCTTCATTTCACTTTTACGGCGGACTCAAATTTGCCCGAGGCGCGACTCAGGCATCCGCTGGGAGCAAGCCCAAACGCGCGGGGTGCTCAAAAGGGAAACGCCATGCGGTGGAATCAGTCCGCAAGTCTAATGGGCGCCGTCGCCATCGTGGCCGCGGCCGGCCGGCGTCCTGGTGCTCGATCAGAAGAAGGAATAGCTCGCGGCGCATGTCTAAGGACAGGCGGGTTGCGATGGGCATGGTCAAGTCCCCTTTAGTTTGGCTTGCAATTTGCGAACGCAGAGAATGCAAATGGCGTGCATGTATTGGACGGGCACAACCCAACCAAGGGCGGTGCATCATGAAACTCGTTGATCAAGTTCGCCACACCGCTCGCGTCAAACATTTCTCGTACCGCACCGAGCAATGCTTCGTTCAATCGGTTTCGCGTTCTATTTGTTCGCGATCGCAATAAAGCGGCGACAAGTCGCCGCAGTCCAAAGAGCCGATTTTTTGGTTTCTGGTCTTGCATTGTGAACGCATGTTCAGTTATGATGAAGATAGCAAGAGGCCAGGAGAGTTAGGTCTCCTTTTGCAGGGGTATTCCGGACGGTACGTCGCCTAACCCGGGACCAAAAACAATGACGTGCAACAAAGCTCAAAAGGCGTGGAGGCTGGCCGACCGTATGCAGACTGGCACATTGGTTTGCATGACCGGGGTCATTTCAGGTCGCTTGAGACCGGTGGGTAGCGCTCCTTGACAATTTGGTAAACGCCCCCAAGTCGGCGTTGGCGATGATGACGGGTCGGGTGAAAGCCCCGAAGTTGTCCCGCGTAGGCAGGCGGACTTCAAACGCTTAGTGCCTTCCGAGGAAT
>DASRAT010000455.1:0-5280 GCA_035638015.1 Gemmataceae bacterium
GGCCCCTCTTGCGTTACGTCCGCGTGCCCTGGCCCGACCAAATGCCGCCCGGCCCCCTGGCGACAACACGGCTCGACCCCGAGCTCATCAACCGCGGCCTGATCATTGCCAAGCCGGTGCGCGAACCGGGCGACGACGAAGAAGAACCCTTCGAGGAAGAGGAAAAAACCTTCCCGCCGAGCTTGTCCGACAAACTTCGGCTCTATTTCGACGCCCTCTATCCGCCCGAGCCGGACCTGACGACGCAATCGGTCTGGGCCGCCGGCGAGCTGCTGCATTACGGCGGCAACTTCAATCAATACGTCCAGTCCCGCGATCTGGTGAAGCAAGAAGGCATCATCTTCCGCCACCTGCTGCGGCTAATCCTCCTGTGCGGCGAATTCCTCCAACTGACGCCGCCGGACACAACCGCCGAGGAATGGAAAACCGACCTGACCGATTTGGTGGAACGCCTGACTGCAAGCTGCCGCGAGATCGATCCGACCAGCACCGACGAAGTGATGGAACTGGCCCACGCGGCGGATGTGGTCGAGGGCGAGGCCGCCATCCTGGCGCCAGCACCCAGTCCAAAAACACAGGGTGGATGAAGTCTTCGGCACCCATCAGAGGAGCAAGGCCGCCAAGGCCGCCAAGGCCGCCAACCTGTTGACGTGGAACCCGTTGGCACTCTTGCCAAGGGAATCGGAGGTTTATCCCAGGCGAGCCGGGGCTTGGTCGCGGATTGGTTCCTGGTTCCCAGGGTTCGTCAGCCCCGGTCACCCAACCCCTGTTTGCCACAATTGTGACGCTCCATGAAATCGGCATTGACTTCGCCGCGCCGCACCCACTAAAGTGAAGTTTAACTTAACCTTCAACATGAGAGCCGCCATGAAACACATATCCATGCTGGCCTTTCGACGCGATGCCGAACGCATCATTGCCCAGGTTCAAAAGGGGCAACGCCTGATCCTCACTCGTCGTGGCAAACCGGTCGCGCGCCTGGAGCCCATCCTCGAAGACCAGGTCGATCCCCAGGATCCCATCTATTCCTTGACCGAACTGGCCGGGGGCGGCGCGTCGCTCAGCAATGCCGAGATCGACGAGGCGGTCTATGGCAAATGAGATTTTTGTCGACACCAGCGGCTTCTACGCCATGCTGGTGAAGGGTGACGAAAAGCACAAGGCGGCGGAACGTGTCCTGCGTGACGCACGCCGCCGCATGCGCGGCTTCGTCACCACCGATTACGTGCTCGACGAAGCCGCGACATTGCTCAAGGCCCGCAGGCTCGGCCATTTGCTGGGACCGCTTTTCGACCGCCTTGACGCCTCCCGCGCCTTTCGCATCGAGTGGACCGACGCCGAGCGCTTTCACGGTGCCCGCGCATTCTTCCTCAAGCACGCGGACCAGGCCTGGTCGTTCACCGATTGCCTGAGCTTTCGCGTCATGTCTCACCTCCGCCTTCGCGACGCGCTAACAAAGGATGTTCACTTCGAGCAAGCGGGGTTTACGACGCTTCTGCGCTAGGCGAACGCGGAGGTTGGCCGGGAAGTTACGAACGACGGAGGCCGTCATTTTCCTTGAGGTGCCTTTGTTTTCTCGCCGCTGAGAGACTCAATCAATAACCGCAATGCCTCCACTTGGTTTGGCGATACGCCGGCAACTCCTTGCGGAGGCAGGGCGCCATTAAGAAGGTTGGCGATTGCCATTTGGTCGGCAACGAGCGCGTAGACCATGATCTGCGTGGTGCCCACGGGTTCGATCCGCATGGACGACGACGATTTGTAAATCTGCTGGAGCATCTTGGCAATCGATTCGGCGCCGGCCGGCACAAGGTAAGTCTTGAGCATCAAACGTTCCCGATGGCCCTGCTGGGCTTGCTTGTCCAGTACGTCCAGCTTGGCCAAGACTTGCTTGGCCAAATTAACCTTGTCCGGCGGGCCAATGACAATGACCATGTTGGTGCGATCGTCGTAATCGACGGTGTGAGGCTTGATTGGCCTCGCACCTTTGGCCTCGGGCTGGGCTATTCCATTGGCGGCGTAAGCGTTCGGATTGTCGAGAATCATTTTGAGCTTTTCAGCAGCAGCCGCGGCGCGGACATATTTAGCGTTGTAGGTGTAGGCGTTAACCCTGCCGCTAGGATCATCCATTTCGATCTTTTTGATTGTCTTGACGATCTCGCTCAAGTTTTCGACGCTGTCAATCAGAATGAGCTTGTTTGCTTCCTGCACGGGAATCACTTGGCCATTGGGGCTCATCATCTTTTTTACACTCGGCGCAAATACGTCTGCTTGCATGGCCAATAGTTGGTAGGTGAGGATTACCCGTTCATTCTTGGCCAATTTGCCGTTAAAGAGATCGTCAATAGGCACGCTTTTAGCCAACTGCAATGGCGGCGTTTCAGGCGCCGGCTGCTTCGCAGATGCCTGAAAGCACCAGTAGCTATGCCAGCCGACCACGCAAAGGATCGCCACCGCGACCGCAAGCCGCGCACTGCATTTCATGGCTGTTAGCCTTTCTTGACAGAGGAAACGCCCCGATTAGCATTATCGCCTCACCGTGAAACATAATCTACGCCTAATTCCGACCACCTACGTTGGTTTCACGGTTCATCCTTCATTTCCGCGTCGACAAATCCCGCCATCGATTCTCCTCAATGCGCCGTATGATACCCGCTATTGCAAATGAACTCGTTCCGGACACGCCTCATGAACTGGCCCTCGCTCCGCTCCCAAATGCTCCTCGACCCCACGGTCACCAACCTCAACACCGGCTCCATCGCTCCCCTGCCGCGTTGTGTTTTCGAGCGCGTCACCACTCTGCGGCAGCGCCTGGCGGAGGAACCGCTCGATTTCGTGCTCCGGCAAATGCCCCCCTTGTTATGGCAAGCCCGGCAACGCCTCGCCCAATTCCTCGGCGGCCGCACAGACCGCCTGGTCTTCACCACCAATGTCTCGGCCGCCATCAATCTCGTGGCCAGTTCCTTGCAACTGGCCGCCCCGGGTGAAATCCTCCTCACCGATCACGAATACGGCGCCATGCACTGGTGCTTCGAACGAACGGCCCAGCGGCTCGGCCTCACCTTGCGAGTTGTCCCCGTGCCCGCCTTGGCCAGCGATCCCCAGGAGTTCGTTGACGCCATCCGACCCGCATTGAATGAACGCACGCGGCTGCTGTTTTTCAGTCATGTCCTGTCACACACCGGCACCATCATGCCTGCCAAGGCGATCTGTACCGAGGCCCGCAAACGCGGCATTATAACCGTGTTGGACGGCGCTCACGCCCCCGCCATGACGCCGATCGCCCTCGATGACATGGATTGCGATTTTTACGGCGGCAATTGTCACAAGTGGTTGCTGTCTCCCACCGGCGCCGGTTTTCTCTATCTGGGCCGCGGCAACGAAAACCGCTTGCAACCGTTACACGTTAGTTGGGGTTATCGCCCCGATCCGGCCAAAATGGATGAACCCGACGAGTTCGGCACCACGCCACGTTTGCGTTTTCTGGAATTCGAAGGCACGCGCGACATCTGTCCCTGGCTAACCGTTCCGCAGGCAATTGATTTTCAGGCCGGCATCGGCTGGGACAAAATCCGCGAGCGCAACCTGTCCCTGGCCCATTACGCCCGCCAAAAAATGGCCGCCATTCCGCATTTGCGGCTGCACACACCCAACCATCCCGATCTGCACGGCTACCTGACGGCTTTCCGTTTGCCCGCCAACGTGCAACCCAACGATCTCCGCGCATTCCTTTGGGACCGGCACCGCATCGAAGCCCCAGTCATCGAAAGGCCCGAGAGTTTGTTGATTCGCCTATCCACGCACTTCTATAACACAGAAGAAGAGGTAAACTATTTGGCGGAGGTTTTGCACAAATTCCTTGCGAAATAGCAATTATTCACAATTCGTGAGCACCCTCGATGGCCGACGGCAAATGGATCGCCGACCTGCATGCCAACACCCCACTGGCCGACGCCGCGCGGCGAGTGTTGACGGTTCGTTTGCAGGTCGTCCAAAACAGTTTGCCGTTGGCCTTGCGCGATTGGAAGCATGACATTGAGCACGTCCACCAGCTTCGGGTCGGCACTCGCCGCACCGCCGCCGCCCTGGCGGTTTTCGCCGATTGCTTGCCGCGCAAAGTCTGCAACAAGATCCGCAAACGTCTGCGCAAATTGCGCCGCGTCGCCGGCGAGGCCCGCGATTGGGACGTTTTCGCCCTGTCGCTGGCCGAGCGCGAGCACCATGTCACTCAGGCACAGCGGCCCGGTCTCGATTTCTTGATCGGCTATAGCCAGGCCCAGCGTATTGCGGCCCAGGACGCCCTGGAGCAAGCTGGCAAAGGCGCCCCTTTCAATTTCGAGCGACTGGCAGCCAACACCGTCGCCTCTGTCCGCGAACCCGGCGGCAATGGCCGCCTGCGCCGGCTGCGTGACCTGGCCGGCCCGTGGCTCTCAAGCATCCTCGCCGAACTGCACACCGCCGCCTCGGACAATCTCGAGCAATACGACCACCTCCATCAGGTCCGCATCCTGGGCAAACGGCTGCGTTACGGCATGGAGGTGTTCGCCACCTGTTTCGACGACGATTTCAAGGACCGTTATTACCCGATGGTCGAGGAAATGCAGGACATCCTCGGCCTGGCCAACGACAGCCATGTGGCCAGTCAGCGCCTAGCGGCGCTGCGCGACCTGGTCCGCGGCAGCCAGCCGGCGCTGTGGAAACGCTTGCGTCCGGGAGTTGAAGGGGTTTTGCACTACCACCAGCGCAGATTGCCACAACAACGCCGGCATTTCGAGCGTTGGTGGGCGCGCTGGCAAAAATCAGGGGCTGACGCGGCGCTAGTGGGCATGGTGCATGCCGAGTCGTGACGGTTCACTTCCACGGCCCCGGCGGCGGTGGAGGCGGCGGTATGCTGCCGATCGGCGCCGGCGGCGGCAATGGTTGCACACCCGGCGGGCCAAACGGTCCTGTCTGCCCAGGCAAACCAGGTGGAGCACCAATAGCGCCGCCCACCTGTCCGCCTTGCGGAATACAAACGCCTCCGACGACGCCCTTGGGCGCATCCGGAAAACGGCCCGGACAAACACAATCCAGAAAATCCGCACACGGCGACGTGCTGCAACCGGCCAGCACCATGATGGTGACGGCCGCCGCCAGCTGAACCGCCAAAAAACGGCACCGTTTAGCCGCGGTCCATAGGACCGCGCGCGGGGATTCGCAACCCATGATCGATGCTCCGAGAAATGCGCGGGATTAACGGCGGCCTGATACCACAAGCCCGTTCCGCCGCCAAGCTCATTT
>DASRAT010000456.1:0-13867 GCA_035638015.1 Gemmataceae bacterium
CAGTGTGTGGATAACAGGATACAGCGCAAATAGCACGCACCAGGTTGCGATGGTGTGATTGTTGAAGGTGACCAGAAACGGCGACACCAGGGTTCCAAAGGCGGCGGCGGCGAGGATGAACAATCGGCCCCAGTCGGTGCCGCCGCGGCGTTCCAATAAACATGCCATCAGTTTCAGGTAAATCATAAATGGAACGATGTTGATGATGAGCAAAACCGCCCGCACCACAATGAACGTGTTGTCCTTGAGCGTCCAGCCAAACAGCAGTTGCAGCAACCAGCACAAGCCCGCAACCACAGTCGTCAAGAGCGGCGGCTTGCTCGAATAAAACTCCTTGTAATGGTCCGGTGTTTCTTGTTCCTTGAGGACCTTGTCAATGCTGCGCCAGGCGTTTCCAGGCTCAAAGGTGATGCCGACGTCGGTGTAACCTGTGGTGTAATCATTGCCAGGTCCGGGGTAGCGGCGGCCGATGACGTAGGTGCCTTCTTCCAGCAAAGCGCGAATGGTGACCCAGCGGGAAATGTCATTCGAGCCAAACGCCGGCGTCGGTTTGGGGCGACTGGCCGGCCAGACATTGGTGCGGCGTGGATCGGGATTGGCGTCGTCCTTGAAATTGTCGGGATCGAAGACGCGTGTCGAGGAACACACATGCCCCGCCGCCGTCGCCGCGGCGATGACGATCAACAGCATGTAAACCCGTTTGCGGTAACAAGAGGGATCGGTGGGGCTCATATCGTTTTTGGATTTTGGGATTGGGCCGTGCACTCGGCAATGCTGTAACTGTCCTCATCCTTGCTTTGATATGCCGTGATCAACTCAGCGAGAAAGCCGATGGACATCATCTGTGCGCCCAAAAGCAGGGCGGCGACCGAGTAGAGCAAAAGCGGCCGGTCGTGCAAGGGCTGAGTAAAGAAAGTCTGATCGAACAATCTGACGACCCAGATGATGGCCAGATATAGCATGCCCAGGCCGCCGAGAAAGAACGCGAGCATGCCGATGCTGCCAAGTAGATGCTGGGGACGCTTGCCGAACCCGGTCAGGAATTTGACGGTGAGTAAATCGAGAAAGCCCTTGAAGATGCGGCGGACACCGTACTTGGAGCTGCCGTGGCGGCGCGGGCGATGATTAATCTCGATCTCGCCGACGCGGAAGCCACGGGCGGCAGCCAGCACCGGGATGAAGCGGTGCAGTTCGCCGTAGAGTTTCACTTCACGCAACACTTCGGCGCGGTAGCATTTCATGCCGCAATTGTGATCGTGCAGTTTGACGCCGGTGAGCGCGCTGACCATGAAATTGAAAACGCGGCTGGGCAGAACTTTGTGCCAGGGATCGAGGCGTATGCGTTTCCAGCCGCTGATGACATCGCGTTGCCCGGCCAGTGCGGCGAGGAAGTGGGGAATCTCCGCCGGATCGTCTTGAAGATCGCCGTCTAGCGTCATGATTGGGTCGCCCCTGGCAACGCGAAACCCGGCGGACAACGCTGCCGCTTTGCCGAAATTGCGGCGAAAGCGAATGCCTTGCACCTGGGAATGCGTGGCCGCCAAGTCGGCAATGACGGCCCAGGTGCCGTCGCGGCTACCGTCATCGACGAAAATCACTTCGATCTCAAGGTTGCCGGTGCGTGCGACGGCTTCAATCTCACCTACCAACGTGGCGAGATTCTCTTGTTCGTCACAGACAGGAATCACCAGCGAAATCACGCCGTATTTCTCCGTGGTCCTGGCAAGAACCATACCAGGCCTGCCACCACAACTTCCGCGGCGGTCCAAACCACGCGCAGAAGCAAAACAATCACCACGGCCAGCGCACTGGCCGCTGCCAACTCCGGCGCTAAAAACCGGTCCAGCACCCACTCACGGACGCCTATGCCTCCGGGCACGACGATCACCACAAACCCGCCGACACAAGCCAGCGCCATGATCGCAGTGCAGCGTCCCCACCACTCGACCGACAAATCCGGGGCGTCCGGCACGTTGCCTTGCAGCATCGCCCACAAACTAAGGCCGAAACAAATCCAAACGGCGCTGGTGGTCGCCAAGCCTTCGATCAATGTCAAGGCGTTTAGCCGCGGCAGCTTGAACGATTCCACGGTTTGAAAGCGCCGCCCCAATCGGCCGACAATGCCATTAAACACCGCCGGCACCAACGGCAAGCCGCACAGCGCCAGCAACATCAAACCAAACCAAGCGGGGTGCAACGCGTCGCTTAGTAGTCGTGGCGGCCACAGGGTGAACAATACCGCTGCCAACATCGCCCCCGACGCCATCGTCGTCAGCACCTCATAAAAGGTGGCGATCAGGGCCACGCCCAATTTCACGTCGGGCCCGCGAATCAGCGTGCCTCGCATCATGAGCGCCCAGGCCTTGCCGGGCAAGTATTTTCCGAGTTGGCTGATGTAATAGGCTCGCAGCGCCGGCAACACTCGCGGCTTTTCGCCGAACGTCACCAGCAGTCGATACCAGTACCATCCCGAAAAACCCTGGCCACAAGCGTAAAGCAAGGCGGACAACACCAGCCATTGCGGCTTGATGACGATGTTTTGCAATTGCTCATGGCTGAGGTCGCGCCAAAACTGCCAGCCGACCGCGGCCACAATCGCCAACGCCAAGAGCGCCTTGCAGACAGGCCAGACCCAGCGGCTCAAACGCAATCGCATAGAAGTGGATTGTACGGCGGGACGTGGTTACTGTCCGTTATGGCAAAAAGCCCATTCACTTTCGTCATTTCGTTGTTCGCCGTGGCCGAATTCCAAGCAATGAGCGACACGCGTCTCGCGCTCGGCCAGCCCAAAGTCGTGCTGAAGTGGCTTGCCGTTTGGTGGTGTGAGTGCCGGGATAACGCGTATCTACCGCGAAATCGGTCAAGAACATGAGACCTCTTCGCAAGGGGCGAAGCTTCGCGTGAAATGACGGCAGGCCGAGGTAAAGATCGTCCAAGTCGTGAGTCTTCGGAATCGTATGGCCGAGTTCCTCAAGCAGCGCTTTCAAGTATTTCTCGGTCAGTTGTTGGCAATGGAAGCAAACAATATCATGAAGCGGCTCGTTTCCCTCGGCGAGTTTCATGACGGCTTTCCAATCGGCTTCGGCCTTTTTCACCCACTCCCGTGTCGCTTTTTTCATAGAGAATCTTGCCTTTCGCCACGATGCCGGTGTGAAATGATTCTCCCTCCGCAAGCCGCCAACCGAGGTTATCTGGGGTGCGCACGATCAAGTCCATGGGAAAAGGCGCGGGCAGCTGCCAGCGAATGCGGACCGCCTGCGAGTGCTGGTCGGGAGTCGGCATGATGACGAGCAAGTCCACGTCACTGTCCGCATGCGGCGTCCCGTAGGCGTGGGAGCCAAAGAGGATGATCTTGTCAGGCTGAAATCGTTCCGCGATTTGTCGGGCATAGCGACGTATCACGCGCAGCGGCACGTTGGCGCCGCGATAACGGACCGGCGAGCGGGTGCCGTTCACCGATTTGTGGTTTGCTTTGGACATGGCGGCATTATACCAGCTAGCTCCAACGCAATCGAATAGAAGTGGACTGTACGGCGGGATATGCCTGGTGTCCGACTTAAAGAAACCACGGCTAGCACCGATGACACGTATTGATTTATTTGGTTGTAACTTCACCGGTCCAAATGCCCTTGCTATCTTTCAAAAAACGACCTTCGATCCCTGGGCGCGTATTGACACCTGCGGGAACTACATACACGAAGGTCTTTTTGCGTAGATCGCAGTGAAAGAAACTGATTTTCATGATGTCATCCTTGCGCTGGATGTCGGCTTTTTCAATATGCTGGACTTCCACCTTGAATAGCTTTGGGTAGGCCTTCAACAGGTTGATGATTGCAGTTCGGGCTTCTTCTTCGTCCATGACCTCAGCTACTTTTCTTTCGGCAGCCTGGTGCCAACCGATAGTACCTTCACCGATCAGCGCGTTATTTCCGCTCATTTCATATTTCAGTGCTGATTGCGTTGCTTGGCATTTGAGGAGCTGGCCGTGTGCTGTCATATAAAAAGCCGCCAAAAGAAACGTGATGGCATGTCGCACCATCCTTGAGCGTCCCAAACCTCGATGCATCGGCTTCCAAAAACCAACAGGTAGTAGTTCGCGATTACAATTTCTGCAACCGCGCGAGTGCAGGGTTAACATGGGTTTGTTCTCAACCATCTGGCGAGCAAATGTTGCCACTGTGTGCCCTCAAATTGCTAGAGTAACGTGCGTTTTGTCTTTGTCAAAGAGCGAATTTCGATTAGCCCAATTGCCGCAACGACTCCGCTGTGATGGTAAACACTCCAAACTGTTCGTCGACCACGCCTGTCGCCACATAGGGTCCGAGCGTCAAGTGCGACAGCAAGGGGCATGTTCCCGGAAAGACCGTCACCTCCATTAAACCCCATTCATCCTCCAGGGTAATGAATTGCATTTCCAGGCCGCGTTCGGTGTGGGCGAATCGGCCTGTCGCCACCAGGCCGGCGGTGCGGATGCGTTTACCTCGATATTTGGGCAGATCGACACTACGTACTAAATTCTTCGGCAACTTCGGACGGAACAACGACAGCATCGGCACATCGGTCACAAAACCCAGCAGCTGCCATTCATCGCGGCGGCGGCGGTCGATCTCGTAATTGCTGGGGATCCAGGACAGCTCGCCGATGTCGTCAAAGAGCGCTCCGGACATCGCTGCGTGATTTTGCAGGTCGGCTTCGAGGAACAGGGCCGGTCGATTGTGCCCGGTGAAATCCAGGGCGCCACTGCGGATCAAGGTCGCCAGCGCTTCCGGTCCGATGTCGACGCGGCGGCGAAAGTCGGCCAGATCGCAAAAGGGACCGTCCTTTTGCCGCTGGGCGAGGATGCGCTGCCATGTTTCTTCGGGCAATGTGGCAATGGCGCCCAAACCCGTACGGATGCTGTTTTCTTCGGGAGTGAAAGTTTCCTCCGAGTGGTTGACGCAGGGCAGCAGCATTCGCAACCCGGCTCGCTTGGCGGCCTCGACGTAGACGCGGCGCGGATAGACGCCCTGGTTGTTGTTGAGCACCGCCGTCCAGAATTGCACCGGAAAATGGGCCTTGGCATAGGCACAGCGCCAGGCGATCAGGGCGTAGCTGACAGCGTGGCTCTTGCAAAAGGTGTAACGACGGAAATGCGTCAGCAGCAGCCATTGCTCGGCGATGATCGTTTCGGGAATGCCGTGCGGCAGACATAATTGCCGAAACTCCTCGGCCAGCTGGCGATCCTCGTCTTCAGGCACGCGCTTGGTGGCCCGCTTGTAAAAGCGATGCGTATCGGGGACCGAAAGGCCCGTGAGAGCGCGGATCATGCCCAGAGCGTCGTCCTGGTAAACGAGCAAGCCGTAAGTTTCGCGCAGCACCGGTTCCAGGCAAGCGGGCATCTTTGGCACCGGCTCGCCGCCGCAGCGGCGCTGGACGTAACGCCCCTTCATACCGATGGCGCCGGCGCCGGGACGGATCAGGGCCAGGGCACAAACGATGTCCTCGATGCCGCGCGGTTTTAGCTGGGTCAAAAGGTGCCGCATGGCGGGGGATTCCAGCTGGTTGACGCCTAGCGTGTCGCCGGCTTGCAGAATCTCGATGATGGTCGCGTCGTCCTTCTCCCCTCTCCCCGCTTCGGGGAGAGGGGCCGGGGGTGAGGGGATTCTACTCAGCGTTTCGTCTACATTTGCCAATGCCCGGTTGCCGAGCAGGTCGATCTTTACCAGACCAATCGCCTCAGTGGCGTCCTTCTCGAACTGGATGATGCGGACGCCCTTGGCCGCCCGCTGCACCGGCACAAATTCATCGATGGGCCGCGGTGTGATGACAATGCCGCCGCAATGCACCGACAAATGATGCGGTCGGCCGAAGAGAGCGCGGGCGTCATGGAGGAACCGGGGCCAGCGTTCGGCCTCCAGCGGAAAAGCGGCCGGCGGACAACGAATGTTGGTCGGAAAAGACGATTCTTCCTGCTCACCGTTGGCCCTGGCTTCGCCGTCCACTTGCTGCGCCAGCAGCGTGATCTGCTCGTTCGACATGCCGTGAATCTTGCCCGCTTCACGGAACGCGGACCGGGGCTGCAAAAAGAGATGCGTGGAAACCATCGCGGTGTGCTCGTGACCGTAGCGATCGAAGACATGATCGATGATTTCGTCGCGCACGCGCCAGTCGAAGTCGAGATCGATGTCCGGCAAATCGGGCCGGCCGATGTGCAGGAAGCGATCCAGCGCCAGGCCGAAACGCAGCGGATTGACATCGGTGATTTCCAGCAGATAGCAAACCAGCGAGTTGCCGGCGGAACCGCGCAGCGCCATCGTCAAACGCTGACGGCGAGCATGGCGGGCGATGTCGCGAACTACCAGGAAATAAGGAGACAAACTGCCGGCATCGATGATCGCCAGTTCCACGGCGAGCCGTTCATGAGAGGCAGGATCGCCGTACAAACCCCGGCGATGCAAACCGCGGTCGCACAAGTGGCGGAGATATTGTTGATGCTGAAACTGCCGCGGCGTTTTGGCCGGCGGCAACACCGTCTGCCCAGGCAACACGTCCGATGGCAGCTGCTCGGCCAGGCGCGTGAGGTTGCTTACCGCCTCCGGCAAATCGCGGAAACGCTCACGCAATGTCGCTTGATCCACCAGGTGATGCTCGGCGGTGATGCCCATCCGGGCCGGGAGCTGGTCGAGCAAGCCTCCCTGGCGCACTGCCGTCACCAGGCGATAAGTTTTGTATTCCTCGGGCGTGGCGAAATGGGCGGCGGTGCTGGCAATCAGAGGCAATCCCAGGCGTTGGCCGCCTTCCAGCAATGCCCGTTCGCGCAGTTCGTTGTGACGTTTGGGCCGATCGCCGGGGCCGGGCCGAACCACTTCCAGCCACAAACGCTCGCCGAACGCCTCGCGCAGCTGCTGGGCCAGCGCCAGATCGTCCACCAGAAGATGCAATCCCTCCGCATTGTCCGCGAGCAGGTCAGCGAAGCCAACGTCTGGCTGCAAATGCAAGCGCGTCAGCACCCGGCACAGACTGCGCCAGCCCGCCGCTGACGCGACCAGAGCGACGCAGTGATTGCGCTTTTGACGCAGACAGGCGCCGAGCAAAGGCCGCACGCCGTGCTTTGCCGCCGCGTCCACGAAAGGCACGGCACCATAAAGATTGTTGGTGTCGGTCAGCGCCAGCGCCGAATAGCCGCACGCCGCGGCCCGCGCCAGAAGCGTGTCGAGGCTGGTGACGCCTTCGAGCAAGGAATACCAACTATGAGTGTGCAGCATGGACCGTGAAGCAGCCGGGAGATGAGGCAAAGCAAATCGTCAGCTGCAAATTGTTCCCCGTGGGTGAGCTGGGACGGGGGGACAGTAGCATCATGATGGGGGGATGCCAATGTTAGCAGCGGGGTTATACCCCACGCGAGCAGAATTGACACAGATAGGGGGCGTCCAGGGCAGCCAAGCGGCGCTGAAGCACCTGGCAATGTACACCGAATATTCGTTTCATTTCACCCCCACAGCGACTTTCAGGGCCGGTTTTGGGCTTGGCCTGTTTCCGCAACTCTATTGTCTATCAAAGGTTGCTCCAGAGCGCCTTTTCCGGATTCGTTGCACACCGTACCAACAATGTGCAAGTGCCAGCTGCGTCTGCGCTTCGCTGGACACACCCTACGTCACTACTACATCAAGGCTGCTTGACGGCGCCTTCCCCCCTGCCTAATCTGCCGCCATAGAATCGTTGCCGGCACTCAGACACATTTTTCGGAGGGCAGGGCATGCAACGCTTATTGAGAATGACTTTTGTTCTGGCGGCGCTGCTGACCTTCACGGCCTTGATCTCGCCGGCCAAGGCACAACCCAACCAGCAATGGGGCACGATCAAAGGCCAAATCGTTTGGGGCGGAAAAGCAATGCCTGCGGCGGAGTTGATCGACATTCCCAAAGGAATGGTCCAGGCCGTTGTCAAGAATCCGAATTTCAACGCTGTCGCCAACCAATTGAAATCCGACGCACTGATCGTCAATCCTCAAGGCAAAGGCATCAAGAATGTCTTTGTTTGTGTCCTGGAGCAACCCGGCAAAAAGCTGGCAATTCATCCCAAATTGCAAGCCGTTCCCAAGTCGCCAGTGGTTGTGAAAAACAGCAATGGTTTGTTTGAGCCACGGATTGCCGTCGTCCGCGAAGGGCAAGCGCTCGAATTCCAGAACAATGGCATTTTCAATCTCACCGTAATGGTCCAAGGCGATCCTGGCATTAATCCGCCAGTAGCCCATGCGATTCCTGCCGCAGCGAAAGCTCAACTCAATTTGAAGGCCCAAAAGCTGCCGTTGGCAATGACCCGCGCAGTGCATGCCTGGATGCAAGGGCGCATCCACGTGGTTGCACATCCATATGCCGTTCTTACGGACGACAATGGCAATTTCGAAATCAAGGACGTTCCGGCCGGCGGGCAAAAGCTATTCATTTACCATGAAACGATCGGTTACCGCCTTGGCGCCAAGGGCCGCAACGGCGAAGACGTGAACATCCCGGCCGGCGGCGCAAAGAATTTAGGCGCGCTTAACATGCGATAGAAAATGAAGGCTTAGGGTGTGTCAAGCCGAAGGCGTAGACGCACCAGAACCTCAACTCCGCTCCTTTCAAACCGCATCAATGGTTGACCGCCTTCTTCATTGCAATGGCGTCTTGCACCACAGAAATTCTCTCCGGCGCTTGCTGCTCAATTTCCAACACACCGATATTGACGCCGATTCCATTAAACTTCGCAAGCCTGTCGTGTCGGACACGGTGTTCCTTGTTAACACTTTCCTTTAAGTAGCTGCCCATTACCGCATTGACGATAACCACCGCATCCGTTACTTCGCCAATCATGGCAATGCGCATGATTTCCGGAGCGTCCGGGAAGTCGACAATCAGTTTCTTTTCCAGCCAGGCCACCGGATCCGTTTGCTCCCGCACCACAGCCAGGGCCGCCACCTTGGGTTCACGCAGCGCCGAGTTGAGCACCAGCCGACTCTTGACCATGGCAACCTGGGTCTTTTGAAACCCATCGAACTCCTCCTTGTCGAAGTGCCCCGGTGTCAGCACAAGCGGACGCCCCGAAGTGATGTGGAGAAGGGCGTAGGCACCCGTTTCCATGCGGGTGTACTTCCCCCACAAGTAATAACCAACGCCGCTTGCCACAAGTGCCGACACTATCACCAATGCCAAAAGCAGACGTTTCATGGAAATCTCTTACTAAAGTTCACGGGCACATAATAATGCTAAGCGGCGGCGTGACACAAAGATAGAGAATTTTCGGGCCCCAGCCCTCCCGTCTGTTCCCCCCCGCATCGTTGTTCTAATCTAATGCCTATCGCGGTTCACCGCTTTGAACAATACGACCCCCGTCGTCAGCAACATGGGAACATTGGAATGAGCATCCTCGTCGATAAAAGCACGCGCGTCCTCTGCCAGGGCATGGGCAAGGCCGGCACCTTTCACGCCACCCAGTGCCGCGACTACGGCACGCAAATCGTCGGCGGCATCGCACCCGGCAAAGGCGGGACCGTCAAGGACGGTTTTCCCCTGTTCAACACCGTCGCCGAGGCAGTTCGCAAGACGGGAGCCAACGCCAGCATGGTCTTCGTGCCGCCGGGCGGGGCCGCCGACGCCATCATGGAAGCGGCTGACGCCGGCATCGCCGTCATCGTCGCCATCACCGAAGGCGTGCCGGTGCTGGACATGGCCAAAGCCGTGCGCTTTCTCCAGGGCAAACCCAGCCGCCTCGTCGGCCCGAATTGCCCCGGCGTCATCACTCCCGGCCAGTGCAAAATCGGCATCATGCCAGGCTATATTCACAAACCCGGCGGCGTCGGCGTCGTCAGCCGCAGCGGCACCTTGACCTACGAAGGCGTTTGGCAACTGGGCAACGTCGGCCTGGGACAATCGACCTGCGTCGGCATCGGCGGCGACCCGATCGCGGGAACGAATTTCGTGGACGTACTCAAGCTCTTCCAGGCCGACCCGCAAACCGAAGCGATCCTGATGATGGGCGAGATCGGCGGCAGCGCCGAGGAACAAGCGGCCGAGTTCATCCAGAAGCACGTTACCAAGCCCGTGGCCGCCTTCATCGCTGGCCAAACTGCTCCGCCCGGCAAACGCATGGGCCACGCAGGCGCCATCATTTCCGGCGGCAGCGGCACGGCGAAAGAGAAAATCGCGGCCTTGCGGGCGGCGGGCATCGTTGTCGCCGAATCGCCGGCGGATTTGGGCGTGGCCGTCAAAAAAGCGATGGAACAAAAACACAAATAATCAACTTGCTTGCCATGAAACATTTCTTCCTCGCCGCGACTATTGTTGTCCTCTGCGTCTCAGTGGCATTCGCCCAGTGGCAAACGCAGACCATTGCCACCAAATCCGATTTCCGCGGCCTTGCGGTGGTGAGCGCCAAGGTCGCCTGGGTAAGCGGCACCAAGGGGACCTACGGCCGAACCATCGACGGCGGCAAAACGTGGTCGGTCGGAACCGTGCCCGGCGCGGAAAAACTTGACTTCCGCGATGTCGAGTCGTTTGGAGAGAACACCGCGTATCTTCTCAGCATTGGCGCGGGTGACGCTTCCCGCATTTACAAAACAATCGACGGCGGCAAATCGTGGACGCTGCAATTCAAAAACGCCGATCCCGCGGCCTTTTTTGATGCCATGGCGTTCTGGGACCAGAACAACGGCATTGCGCTCGGCGATCCCGTCAAAGGGGTCTTTCAATTGATCGTCACAGCTGACGGCGGCGCCAACTGGAAACCGCTGGCGGCGAAGAACCTCCCGCCTGCGTTGCAGGGCGACGGCTGCTTCGCGGCCAGCGGCACCTGCCTCGTCACCCACGGCGAAAACGATGTCTGGTTCGTGACCGGCGGCGCCAAATCGGCACGGGTCTTTCATTCCCCCGATCGTGGTCAAAACTGGACGGCAAGCGAAACGCCGATCGTTGCCGGCACCGCATCCGCCGGTATTTTCTCGATTGCCTTTCGCGACAAGAATAACGGCATGATCGTCGGCGGCGACTATCGCAAACCCAAAGAAAGCGGCGCCACCGCGGCGATCACCGCCGACGGCGGCAAAACATGGACGCTGCTCGACAAGAAGCTGCCGTTTCGTTCCGGCGTGGCCTGGGCCAAAGACCGCTGGGTCGCGGTGGGCACGTCCGGCTCCCATTTTTCCCAGGACAACGGCGCCACCTGGAAGGAGCTTGACCGCAGCAATTACAATAGCGTCGCATTCGCGTCCACCGGCGAAGGCTGGGCCGTCGGCCCAAAAGGGCTCATCGCGAAGTTTGGCAAGTGACATGCATGGCCTTTGCACCTTTTGCCTGGCAATTGATCTTTGATCTGTTAGCCTATTCGGCAGACATTCTGTACACCGAATCCGGAGATCCCTCCCATGCACGTCACCGCTTTGGCATTGGTCGCGGCAGCTCTTGGACAAGGCCCCGCCGAATGGCACGAGCCATTCCCGGCCCACAAGATCATGGGCAACACCTATTACGTCGGCACCAAGGACCTGGCCACTTATCTCATTACCACGCCCGATGGCCATATCCTCATCAACAGCAGCTTTGAACGCACCGTACCCATGATTCAAAAGTCGGTGGAGTCGCTCGGCTTCAAGATGACCGATGTCAAAATCATCCTGGCAAGCCATGCTCACTCAGATCACGTGGCAGGCCACGCCCTTTTGCAAAAAGTTACCGGCGCCAAGGTCTTTGTCATGAAGGGCGACGACCAGGTCATCGCATCGGGCGGCAAAGGGCAATACTTTTACACCACCGACCGCTGGAGCCCCTGCAAGGTGGACCGTGTGCTGGCGGATGGCGACGAAGTCAAACTTGGCGGCGTCACGCTTGTTGCACGTTTGACGCCCGGCCATACTCGCGGCTGCACGACATGGACCTGGAAAGCCGAGGACGGCGGGAAGAAGTATGACGTGGTCGTCATCGGCAGTCCCAATGTCAATAACGGTTTTCAGCTTGTCAACAACAAGGACTACCCAGAAATAGCCACCGATTTTGCCAAGACATTCGAGATTCTCAAGAGCTTGCCGTGCGACGTGTTTCTTGGTGCCCACGGCGCCTATTATGGCATGGTGGAAAAGCACGCCCTTCTCAAAAAAGGAAAGGCAGATGCGTTCGTGAATCCTGAAGGCTACAAAAAGTATGTTGCTCAAAAAGAGCAGGAATACCGTCGGACGCTCACTAATCAGCAAGCCAAAGCGGAGAAGGGCATGGGCAAACAAGCAACGCCGTCCGCTGTCCCGGCCATCGGCGACAAGATGAAGAAATACATTGCCGAAAAGGAAATTGCCGGCGCGGTGACGCTCGTCGCCTCACCCGACAAGATCCTTCACCTGGATGCCACGGGCAGCGCGTCGCTTAACCCTGTCGAGGCGATATTGAATGACGCCATCTTCTGGATCGCGTCGATGAGCAAGCCGGTGCTGGCCGCTTTGATGATGATGCTCCAGGACGAGGGGCTGCTCAACGTGGACGATCCGGTCGAGAAATACCTGCCGGAATTCAAGGGACTCAAGACCGCGGACGGCAAAGAGGCCAAATTGACGATTCGCCATTTGCTCACGCATACCTCCGGTATGGGTGAAATCACCGGCGCGCAGTCACGCGATTCCAAGACACTGTCTGCCGTCATCCCGCTCTACGTCGCCAAGCCGGTTTCCTTCACCCCCGGCTCGAAATGGGTCTACTGTCAGTCGGGCATCAACACCGCAGGACGGATCGCCGAGGTAGTCACGGGCGAGCCACTCGAAAAGCTGCTCAACAAGCGCCTGTTCGGCCCGCTCGGAATGAAGGACACCACCTTCTATCTGACCGACAAACAACTGCCGCGTCTGGCCAAATCGTATCAGCGCACCAAAAAAGGCGATCTCGAAGTAGCCAACATCGGCTTCCTCAACGGCAAATCGCCCGCCAGCACCGACCGTTTCCCCGCGCCGAACGGCGGACTTTTTTCCACCGCTTCCGATTACGCCCGTTTCTGCCAAATGGTGCTCCGCGGCGGCGAACTGGACGGCAAGCGTTACCTCAAACCCGAAACCGTCAAGCTCATGACCACGATCCAGACCGGCGCTCTCAAAACGGGTTTCACCGACGGCAACGGCTGGGGTCTGGGCTGGTGCGTTGTCCGCGAACCGCAAGGGATCACCGCCATGCTCTCGTCTGGGACCTATGGCCACGGGGGCGCTTACGGCACCCAAGCCTGGATCGATCCCCAAACCAAGTTGATCTACATAATGATGGTGCAGCGCTCGAATTTTCCCAACTCTGATGCGTCCGAAGTGAGAAAAGGATTTCAGGAGGCCGCCAGCGCGGCATTTGCGAAAATGAAAAGCAAGTAACGGCGTTAAGGCTCCGCCGCAGCGAGCATAAATATGTTTGATTATTGAAGCTAAGTCGTCTACACTCCGTTATCCGTTGCCCTTTCCGGACTGTTAGACCAAACCCCTCGGGCTGTGGTGTTTCACCACAGCCCACGCAGGCGCTCCTGCGGCATCGCAAACGCATCGCTGGTAAAAGGACTGTTGCCATGGTGAAGGCCCTCTACCTCGCCATCCTTTTTCTGGGAGTTGCTGTCTTTGTTCTCGTGCGCACCGTGACGAACCTCCCGGGCAAACCCAAGGAAAAACGCGAAGCCGTCATCGCACAGCCCGCCAAGCAGGCGCACCAGGAGCGGGTGGTGGAAGCGGTTGCCAAAAAGCGGCAGGACAAAGGGCCGGTCGAGGCCAAAAAGCCGGCTGACCGCCCGATGAATTTCACCATCTCCCTGGACAAATTGACAATGGACGGCGGCAAACTCCAGCCGCTCGTCATCAATGTTCCGCCCCCGCCTCCGGTCGATTCCAATCCCAAAGTCGCCGATA
>DASRAT010000457.1:0-4115 GCA_035638015.1 Gemmataceae bacterium
CGCCGACGCTGACCACGTCCTCGTTAATCGGACCACGGCCCTTGAGGCCCACGCTGGGGATGCCCCAAGTGCCGTTGTCCTGAAGGCCGCCGTAAAGCCAGTAAGGTTGCTTGTTGCACATGGCGACATGGTAATATTGGCCCAGCGCCATGTTATTGAGGTGATCCCAGTTGACGGTGCGGTCGTAGCTGACATACCAACCGCCGTCGCAGCCGATGAGGATGTGACGGCCGTCCTTGGGATTGATCCACATGGCGTGGCCGTCGGAATGTACGCCCTTGCCGGCGTCACCTGTGAAGGTCTTGCCGCCGTCCTTGCTTTTATGCTGCGAAACCCCCAGGACGTAAACGAAATTGTCTTGGAGGGGATCGACCTTGACGACGCTGAAGTACATGGGACGCGGATTGAGACTGTTGACGCGTTTCCACGTTTTGCCGCCGTCCTCGGAGCGATAGACGCCGCCGTAATCCCAGCCGTTGGGGCCTTGCTGGTCTTGGACGTTCGGGGCCTGGCCGCCGTAGGTCGATTGATGAGGCCGACCCGCGCTGCCGCCCTTGCCGCCGCCACCGCCCATTTGCGGGGCTTCTTCCTCCGCTGGCACGTCGATCTTTTTCTTGTCATCGGGACCGACATCCTTCTTGCCCGGATTGCCTTTGCCGATGTTCTCGCAATCGACGACAGCATAAACGATGTTCGGATCCTTGCGATGATAATCGAGGCCAATGCGGCCGAGTTTACACGTGGGCAGGCCGTCGGTCATCTTGGCGAACGACTTGCCGCCGTCTGTCGTTTTGTAAATGCCGGCATTGGCGCCAAAGCGAACGATGGGATCGTAAGCGTCATAAGGCTCTGGCAAGCCCTTGCCGAGATAGCGGTCATGGCCATCGCGGAGGCGTTCGTACATGGCGACAAGGATCGTATTCGGATCGCTGGGGTGCATCGCCATGTCGATGACACCGGTTTTGTCGTCCTTGTAGAAGATCTTGGTCCAGCTTTGGCCGCCGTCGGTGGTTTTGAACAGGCCGCGTTCGGCGTTGGGTCCATAACACCGGCCGAGAGCGCCCACGTAAACGATATTGGGATTGGTCGGGTGAATGAGAATCTTGCCGATCTGGAAAGTGGCTTTGAGGCCCATGTTTTTCCAGGTCTTGCCGCCGTCGGTCGATTTGTAGACGCCGTCCCCGTAGGAGACGCTGTTGCGCGGATTGGCCTCGCCGGTGCCGACCCAGACGATATTGCGGTCGGACGGGGCCACAGCCACATCGCCGATAGAAACGGTCGCCTCTTTGTCGAACTGATGCTCAAAGGTGATCCCGTTGTTGATGGTCTTGACCAAACCGCCCGAGGCGCTGGCGACCCAGTAACAACTGGGATCGGCCTCATAAACGGCAAACGCGGTGATACGGCCGCTCATGTTGGCGGGGCCGACGCAGCGCCAGTTGAAATTGCGGATGACGCTGTCGGGCAAGCCGGGTTCGGCCTTGGCGGTGGGGACAGTGGTGTTGTCCTTTTTTTTGCCGGGCTGAGCGTGGGCGTCGGCGAGGACGAGTGTAAGCGTGGGCAGCAGGAGGAACATCAAGCGACGCAGTTTCGCGGAAGTTAATTGGGTCATGGCGCGGCCTCATGGGACAGAGATTTTGCAATGCCGTTTACCGATTGATTGTGGGCAGCATAAGCGATGGGCGGGGAGATGCAAGAAGATTTCGTGCCATGGGGCTGAATTGGGGTATTCGATTGCACGGATCGCGGGTGTAAGGCTTCTGGTGATTAGAAGTATCCGTCAATTCGCTTTCTTTGCACCATTCTTGGCCTTTTGGTTTGGGCGGAATACACCCTTTGCTTCACCCTCGTCTGCCAAGCTTGGCAGCATGTAGTGAACGAAGAGCCTATACTCTTCTTCGTCCAGCATATCGTCGCCGTTGAAATCGAATCTAGGGTGAAGCTTATTAAGCCCTGGCGGCATTTCCTTGGTGTCCAGCTTGCCGTCGCCATTTTTGTCGAGCTGCTTGAAGCGTTTAGAGGCGATGTCCTTGATATCAAGCCCCATGGCTTTGACCTTGTTGGGGTCCGCGAGCACGTTTTTGTCGACCTTCAGGACCGTGGCAAAGTAGTTCTTGAATTGCTCGTGCGGTAGCTTGCCGCCTTTGATTCCCTTTTCAGCGGCATATTTCTGCAGGCCCAGAACGAAAACATCTGCATCGTCAATCACGATAGCTTCGCGGGTTTCCATCAGATTCAGGTATTTGTCGATCAATAATGGGAACCGTTCCTCATTTTGAACCGCGGAGTGCGTCGCCACGAAGGCGCCGAAGACCAGCAACAGCCCAATGCCGGAAAGGAGAATGCACAGGAATGGCCGCAGGTTGTGCGAGTATTGTAGTTTCATAAGCTGTGGCCTCGTCTGAGGGATAAGTTAACTCCGGCGTACATAACCTGCCCTCGCGCAGCTTAAGCGAATGGCGCAAAGATGCAAGGGAAATGCGGTTGGCCACGCGCTCCGCTCCGCGTCGCGGCTAAACAAATGGTGATACCCAACATGAGCATTCGCCTCGGCGACCAGATTAACGACATGACATTCGTGCGGCCCGACGGTTCGGAGTTGCACCTTGCGGAGCTGCGCGGCCGACCTGTGCTATTGATATTTCTTCGCCATCTTGCCTGAATCCCATGCCGCGCCCACCTCGGCGAGGTGGCTGACCACGTGGCGGAGTTTGACGCTCTGCAAACCCAGATCGTCGCCGTCAGCTTCACGCCGCCGAGCCGGGTGGCGTCGTTTTTGAAAGTGCAGCCGTTGCCGTTTCCGGCGGTGTCCGATCCGGAGCGGAAGGCGTATCACCAGTTTTCGCTGGGAAAAACGACATGGCTGAGAATGATGCGTCCCAGCGTGATTTGGCGATTCGTCAAACTAATGTTCCGTGGCTGGAAACTGAAGAAGGCAGAACCCGGCGAGGATGTGCTGCAAATGGGCGGCGATTTCGTGCTGGATGGCGACGGCCGTTTGGTGTTCGCGTATCGCAGTGTAGACCCGACAGATCGGCCGACAATTGCCGCATTGCTGGACGTGCTACGCCGCTTGCGGCCTGACGGGTAGCGGTGGAGCGCCCAGGGCGCCCATCCAAGCCACGCAGCGTGCCCAATTGGGGGGAGTGCCCGGCGTCAGGCTGCCGAGCAATCGTGAACCGCCGGCGCCGGTGGCGGTCGTCAGGTTGGCGGGCACGCCGTCGAGTGTCAGAGCCGCCAAACCGGCGAATGCCGCTGCCTTGCGTGCGCCGCCTGGGACGCCATAGCGGTCAATTGTTTCCAGCGGCAAGCCGCCGACTTGTTGCTCCAGCAATTTCCACAAAAAGCCGTTGCGAATACCGCCGCCGCTGAGCAAGACGCGTGCCGGCTTTTCCGGCAGATACCTGGTCAACGCTTCGCCGACACAGCGGGCTACGAAGTGCGTTGCCGTGCAAAGCAAATCATGCAAGCCACTCTGGGCCTGGCGGGCTTGCTGCACCGCCTGTGCCGCGAACTCATCGCCGAAGGCCTGCACGGGAATGGTTCGCGGCGGCCGGCGCTGAATGCTGGGATGGGCCAGCCAGCGTTCCAAAACCGGCTCGATGCAGCAGCCCTGGACCGCGTGTTTGCCGCCGGGATCAAAGGTTTCACGGCCGCTAGTAAGATGCCGCATCAAGGCGTCGAGAAGAACATTGCATGGGCCGGCGTGAAATCCAAGAATCTGCCGCGGCCGCGCGTCGGCCGGCAAAAAGACGACACTGGCCAATCCGCCGAGATGGACCAGGACACGGGCCTCACGCTCATCGCGAAAGAGGAGATGATCGACCAACGCCGTCAAGCTCGTGCCTCTGCCGCCAGCTGCCAGGTCGCGGGAGCGGAAATCGCTGAGAACTGTCACGCCCGTGCGTTCCGCGACAACGGCGGCCATGCCGAGACCGAGCGTGGACGGATAACGGCCGTCTGGTTCATGCCAGGCATGATGTCCGCCAAGGCCCGCACAATGGATTTGCTGAAAACCGCCACCGGTTTGATCGACGAGCTGACGGCCGGTTGCGGCAAACGCTTCGCCAAGCAGGCGATGGGCCAGGCTGATTTGCCGCACCGGCACCGGCTGG
>DASRAT010000458.1:0-6698 GCA_035638015.1 Gemmataceae bacterium
CGAGCGCCCAAATGGCTCGACCGACAAAAACCACCAGCTTGAAGAGAAGGTTGACGCTGGGCTTTTTGACCATCGTTGGTCTGATCCTGGTCGTGGCAACCGTGGCGGTATTGGGCCAGGCGCATGGTTCGCGCAGCGTCGATCAGCTGTTGTCCCGCGAGGTGAAAATCGCCGACCTGTGCCGGCAAAGCCAGGAAAGCCTGGTGCAAGCCAGCCAACACGAGAGAGATTTTCTGTTGCGCTATAAATTCCTTGGTTTTTCCGAGGCGAAGGCCCGCTATTGCACGCGCTTGCAAGTCGAAATCGCTGAAATCCACGAAACGATGGACGCCATCCGGCAGCTCACATCGGATGCCGCCGCGATTGAGCGAACCCAACGAATCGATGCCGCCGTTGTCTCCTATGAAGCCTCTTTTTTCATCGTGGTTGCGGCATGCGAGAAGGTCGGCCACATTCATAATGGTCTTGAAGGGCAGTTCCGTGTCAAGGCCCATGCCATCGAAGCATTGCTGTGCCCGAAACACCCTGAATACACGGAAACAGTCCCGCGTTTCGAGCCTGTCACAATGCCCGGCCTTGAGTCGCTGCTCGTTGACTACATGGCAATGCGCCGCAAGGAAAAGGACTACATGCTACGTTTTTTGGAACGAGAGCATTTGGAGTGGAAAGAGCGTGTCGACAGGTTCAATGCCGATATCGAAGTCGCTCCTCTATCCGCCGGGCAAAAGCAGGAGCTTCTGAGCTTGTTGGAGGAATACAGAGCTATATTCGAACGCTATGTTCAAAATCAAATGCACATGACGGCCGAGATTGAAAAATATCGCCGAGAAGTCCACGGCGCGGAACCGCTGTTATCAGAGTTGCAGGACATTGCGGTCCGGCAGCAAGTTGCCTTCCAGCAACAAGTCCGCGATTCCGCCGGCACCGCCACTTGGATTCTCATCGGTTTCGCCTCCACGGCCATTTTCGTGGGTCTGTCGGTGAGCCTGACGACGGTCCGCACCATCACCCGCGAGCTTCGCAACTCCGTGACGATGGCGGAGCAGATTGCCAATGGCGACTTGAAAACACGACGCGCCCATCCCAAGGTGGCCGAGTTTGCGACGCTGACCGCCGCGCTCAATCGCATGGCGGAAGCCTTGGACGCGGCCCAGTCGTCGTTGGAGCAACGCGTCGAGGAACGCACCTTGCAGCTCACCAAGGCCAACGAGAGCTTAACGATAGAGATCGATGAACGCAAGCGCGCGGAACTGCAACTCAGCCAGGCCAAGGAGGCCGCCGTGGCCTCCGCGCGTGCCAAGAGCGAGTTCCTGGCCAACATGAGCCACGAAATCCGCACGCCCATGAACGGCGTCATCGGCATGACCGAGCTGGCCCTCGACACCGAGTTGACGCCCGGCCAGCGCGAGTATTTGAACCTGGTCAAAATTTCCGCGGACTCGCTGCTGACGATCATCAATGACATCCTTGACTTTTCCAAGATGGAAGCCGGCAAGCTGGATCTGGACCCCATTCCCTTCGACCTGCGCGATTGCCTCGGCGATGTCGTCAAGGTTCTTGGGGTGCGCGCAGAGCAAAAAGGCCTGGAAATCGCCAACGACATTGACGCCGACGTGCCGAATGCCGTGATTGGCGATCCCGGCCGCATTCGCCAGGTGCTTGTGAACCTCATCGGCAACGCCCTCAAATTCACGGAACGGGGCGAAGTCATCGTGCACGTGGAAGCCGAATCGATCACCAAGGAAGCGACTTGTCTGCACTTCGCGGTGCGCGACACCGGCATCGGCATTCCGCCGGAAAAGCACGCCTCGATCTTCGAAGCGTTCACTCAGGTGGATGCGTCCACCACGCGCCAATACGGAGGCACCGGCCTGGGCCTGTCGATCTGCATCCAGCTCGTGCATCTGATGGGCGGACGGATGTGGCTCGACAGCGAGCCGGGCAAGGGCAGCACGTTTCATTTCACGGCCAACCTTGGCCGGCAACGAGGCCCCGCCGCGCGGCCCATGGCGATCAAGCCCTCCACGCTGCGCAATTTGCCCGTGCTGATCGTGGACGACAACGCCACCAACCGCCGCATTCTCCGCGATTTGCTGTGCAACTGGGGCATGATGCCCACCGCCGTGGACGGCGGCGAAGCCGGCCTGGAAGCAATGTCCCGGGCCGTCTCGGCCGGCGAGCCGTTCTCGCTGATCTTGCTCGATGCCATGATGCCGCAAATGGACGGCTTCACGTTCGCCCAGCGGCTTCGAGACGATGCTCGCTTTGCCGGAACCACGGTCTTGATGTTGTCATCGGCGTGCCAGCGCGGCGATGCCCAGCGCTGCCGCGAATTGGGAATTGCCGCCTATTTGAGCAAACCTCTCAAGCAATCGGATCTGCTGGACGGCATTCTGACCACGATGTTTGCGCCGACCCGGACCGAGGTGCAACCGGTGTTGGTCACTCAGCATTCCCTGCGCGAGCAGCGCCGCTTAAAGGTGCTTCTGGCCGAGGATAATATTGTCAACCAGAAGGTGGCGGTCAACCTGATAGAACGCAAAGGCCATAGCGTGAGCATCGCCTGCAACGGGAAAGAAGCATTGGAAGCTTGGCGCAAAGGCACTTTCGATTTGATCCTCATGGACGTGCAAATGCCGATCCTGGATGGGCTGGCCGCCACCGCCGCGATTCGCAAGGAGGAGTGCGCGACGGGGCGACATATGCCGATCATTGGAGTGACAGCCCATGCCCTTCAAGGTGACCGCGAGCGCGTGCTTCAATCCGGCATGGACGGCTATGTCCCCAAGCCGATTCGCTCCGAACTTCTTTGGCAAGAAGTGGCTCGCCTGTTGCCCGAGTCAGCGTTGGCCGAAGTCACCGCGTTTTCCAAGACAACTTCCCCAGTTGCCGTCCTGGAAGGCTGGACGAAAGAACCGATCCTCGATCGGACAGAGTTGCTTGAACAATTTGCCGACAATCATGAAATGCTGCGCGAAATCATCGGACTCGCCCAATCAGAATGCCCGAGACTGGTCGCGGAAATCCGAAATGCCTTGGAAAAAGGCGGCACCGACGAGATGGAAAGTGCGGCGCATTCCCTCAAAGGCACCTTGGGTAGTATAAGTGCCAAAGCAGCGCATGTCATTGCAGCAAAACTGGAACAGCAGGCTCGCCACGGTAATTTGCAAGATGCCACACTGGTCCTGAGGGAATTGGACGAGAATGTCGGACGACTTCAACACGAACTGACTTTTCTGGAAGGCGAGTTAAAATTACGATCAGGTTGAGATTTGGGCTGACCTATTAGCTCCCCGCCGTTTCGACCTCTTTGACATTCAATTTGTGCCCCAAGGTTCTTGCTTTCCCGCCCGGCTTTCGCAAAACGACGCGTGTCGATGCCCAAATTGACTCCTCGCATGTGAGCCTTCGATGCGCAATGTTCGTAGATTTGCTTGGCTGTCTGTCCGACGCCGACTGTGTGCAAGTCTGGTTTTGCTGTCGCATTTGCTCACCACCTTCGGCCTTCCCATTGACGCGGCAGGCTACGCTGGCAATGATCAAACATGCTGGAATTGATGCTTATTGCAGTATTTCTCAATGCCCGCCTTTGTCGGCCCCTACTCGCTTAAGCAGCCCGTCCTTTTTCAGGCGGCTTACATGCCACTCCACGCCCTTGCGCGTGATTCCCAGCCGGCTGGCGATTTCAGCGGTGGATACGCGCGGATTCTCCTTTACCAGTCGCAGGATCTTCTCCCTAGTTTTCTCCCTAGTTTTCTCCCTAGTTTTCTCACTAGCAGCCTCGCCCGTCGAGCCGTCCGTTCGAGCCACGATTGCCTTCGAACACGGAAAGCTGACCCACAATCCCGACGTTTCGTATTCAATCACCGGCTCAGGAAACTTCGCGTCGCGGCAGGTAACAGAATACGCTCGATGCCCCTCCCCCAGGCTTCAATTCCACCGGCCCGGAATAAGACATTGGCAATGTCAGCATTGAACGGCTGCGAGGCGTGCACGCATTCCCTGTGGCCGCACTCGGCAGCTCCCCGCCTGCTGGTGCTATCCCGTCGCCGTCGGTCAAGGTGTATCGGGGTGGTCAAAAAGGCCGCACCGGGCATGGATGGCCGGTATAATGGCGGCCGGCCACCCCGATACACCTTGACCAGAGGCGGCAATGCGGCGGGGCTTTGAAAGTCAATCCTTGAGCCAGAGGGAGAGGGTTGAGGGGGAGGTTTGCGTTTTGAAGGCGACTTTCCTGCACAGGTCACACGGCACTACATGCCGACAGTCATCGCAGATGGACCCTCTATGCAGGAAGCGCAACCTGATTTTCCTGGGCGACAAGGCCGGAAGGATGACTCGGAGGTGGTCAGGTGGCGGCTTGGCCTGAAAAAGTGCTGGATGGCCTTCCTATGGCGCAACAAACAGCATTTGTTTGAAATAGATGCGTTGCCCCTTCACTTCGTGGATGCTTTTCTGACTTATCCACAGCTTTGCCGCAATGAACTAAAGGTAAGTAAGTTATAGGTTTTAATTACTATAGGTTTGTGCGACCAACTTACCGTGGCGTGATCGGCAGTTTTCCGTCGGGGGCGCGACCAAGTTGCCGTGCACCCCGCGACCAAGTTACCGTGGATAACTAGTGGCATTTGCCAGTTATCCACAGGTTTGGGGGGCGACAGCACTGCAGGCGCCGTGACGCGACACCAGCCATTTGCGCGCTTGGAATGCAATCGCGGTTAGCCCCTTTTCACGTCAGCTTACAAATCGGCTGCAACGACGCGCGACCAACTTACCGTGGCCGGATCAAGTCATTTCAATGTGTTACGTCGAACGCCAGGGCACCCTCTCCCCGTTCCCGCTGCTGGAAAACCCTTGGTTTGGACGCGGTGGGGGCGCGACCAACTTACCGTGGCTCGGCGCGGGAGGTTCAGGCGTGAAAAACCCTGGCCTGCGGGGGCTGCCCTCCCGAGTGGCGGCCCGCAATGGGCATTGGGCTGCTGCTGCGCGCGACCAACTTACCGTGGAGCATTTGAGGAAATTCAACCGGTTGCCGATAGCAAGATGCCAAAACCACGGGTGCCGTGGGTATGCCGGCTGCGGTTACAGCAGTTTGGGAGCGATGTACCGCGGCGGCACTGGCGGCGGGCTTTGCGATAGCGTCAGCCCGCCATCGTCTGCGGACAGCCGGGCTTGCGGATAGGCTGAGTGAACTTGATGCAAGGTGTGCAGAAACCGGCGCCGGAAGTCCCGCACGCGAGCGAAGCCTTGGCCGAACTGTTCGTACAGGTTAGCCCAGCCGATGAATTGCGGTTTGCCGGGCGGCACGCGGTGCAGCCGTTGCGCCAGCCAGGCGTAAATGTCGAGCGCCATCGCCGAGGATGCCAAGGCCGCTACCGCCCGCTGGTCGAGCGGTACGGCATGGTCGCCGAGACTTTGGAAATACTCCTGGCTCAAGCGGACCGTAGACGGCCAAAGGACGCGCTGGTCGGATTGCTTGGGAAACCACAGGTCGAAGGCGCTGACGAACTGAGTGTTGAACTGGACGGCCTTGCCGTCCTTGACGATGCCCATGCGAACCGTGGCCGCGGCCAGGCGAGCGAGCTGGTCTTTGAGGAACCGCAATTGCTGGCCGTTGGTTTCTAGGCCGAGGGAGCGGGCAAAGGCGGTCATGGAATCCTCGACATCAACCACCGGCGAGCCGGTACGTTTGGCCTCGCTGGCGAGATGGATCAGCACCAACCGTGGTTTCTCGCCATAGGGCAATCCCAGGCGTTTGAAATTCCCGGTGGCGGGGTCAATGGCCGAGCCGGCTTCGATGCGCAAGGAAGCATTGCCCTGTTTGCGGTCCCATTCCAAAACCTGGTCGCCAGGGTTCTTATAAGGGATGCCGATTTGGCAATGGACGGTGTGAAGAAAGTCGATGCGCTCCGGCGGCGCGGTGCGAATCGCGGTGGATGCTTCGATGAGCTTCCTCTGGTGGTTGGTTAGTTGAACGGCCAATTCACCCGTCATAGCACCTGCTCTGCAGCGTTGGATACTTACCGGGATAGCACGCGGCTGGTATAGCTGTCAATCGGTTGGCAATGTCGGATACAGCTTTGCTGGAGCTGGCCGAAATCCTCTCAGAGCTGGTTGCTCAAATCGGGAGCACCGCACTGTTGGCAAGATGCCGCGGAATGTGGCGTGGAAGAAATCGTCGTTTAATTGGCCATTTCAGCGATTCTGGCAGATTGCTCAAGAATGCACTGCAGTTCCGTAGGATCCACAGGTTTCAGCAAATGCAGGTCGATGCCAACTTGGTTCGAGCGCTCGCGCATGTCAGTTGTTCCGTATCCGGTCTGGGCGATGAGCAAAGGCGGTTTGTACGGCCAACGTTGGCGAATCTTGGCCGCAATCTCGAAGCCATTCATGTGCGGCAAGCACAAGTCGAGCAAGATGACATCGAAGACGTGATGTTCGATCAAATCAAGGGCTGAACACCCGTCGGTTGCGATGGCCGGCTCGTGGCCCAAAGCCGTAAGAGCATCGCAAAGGATTCAGCAATGACCAACTCGTCATCGACGACCAACACGCGTAACGAACGCGTGGTAGGCGGAGCCAAAATAGCTGTGGGCATGTGCCGTCTCGCGTGAAAAGAACGCAACCCTGATGTGAACTGCCGAGACCGTGCCGTTGATGTTGCAATACCCATCCTAATGCGATGCCGGGTTCACTTT
>DASRAT010000459.1:0-5379 GCA_035638015.1 Gemmataceae bacterium
AAAGCGGTCAACATCGGCGACGACGACCGGGGGTCAGATAAGGTCCTGGTTGGCTGGAATGCGAAGGCGGACGCCAACGGCAATCGGCAGGTGTTGTTCCTGGACGGCTCGGTGAATACGGTCACCGATGCGGAATTTCAAAATATGCCCAAGGTGCGGACGGTGGGGGAGAAGAAGCAAAACAAGAAGTAGGAACAAGGAAGTCGGTAAGTGGCCGAACTACCGCGATCAGCCGCAATGGTGTAAACTGCCTCTGGGCAACTATCGGCGCCCGCCACATTATGCTCCGGATTCCAAGCGAGGTCTTCGCCATGTCAGAACATCAGCAGACCGAATTGCCGCTTGCCCTCTACAGCGACCCTCTACCCCTCCGCGTAGAGGAAGGTGGCGTTGTGCGGGTTGGGAAAAGTCGCATCAGCCTCGACTTGATCGTGGAGCAATACGAAAACGGCCTGACGCCGGAAGATATGGTTCGGGCTTACGACACCTTGGCCCTGGCCGATGTTTATGCCGTCGTGGCTTATTATCTCAGCCACCGCGATGACGTGGCAGCATACATGACTCGCCGAGTCGATGAAGCGCGGGCGTTGCAAGCGGCCATCGAGGCTGAAAACCCGCGCGTCACGCGGTCGGAGTTGTTGGCACGTCGCCAGGCCAGGGAGAAAGACCATGCTTCCGCTGGCTAGCGACGCCGACGTTCACGGCGCCATTCTGCGGGGCTTGCGCCTGCGTCAGCCCGACATCGATTTGGTCCGTGTTCAAGACGCGCTGCCGGAAGGCACATCCGACTCTGACATCCTGGCATGGGCGGCGGCGCAAAAGCGTATTCTGATTACGAATGATCGAGACACGATGGTCGGCTTCGCCCGGCAGCGCATTTTGGCAGGCGAAACGATGCCTGGCATAATCGCCACGACCAACGAGCAGTCCATTGGCTCGGCCATTGATGACATTCTGCTGATCGCCGAATACATGCCGGAAGAGGAGATAAGGAATCAAGTCGTCATTTTTCTGCCCTTCCGGGGTTGACTTGTAGCTACCCATTGACGCTTGCCCAGGAGAAATCCTTGGAAGAACCCAAAAAAAGGAACAGGACCGTGTGGATTATCATCGGCGTCCTGGGCGGCGTGTTGCTATTAGGAGGCTGTTGCGTCGGCGTGCCCGTGGCATTTTTCTATTTCAGTGTGCAAAAAGTCAACGTGGCCAAGGATCGTTTTGAACGCTCGTTCGATTTGAGACAACTAGGCGAGGCCATGCATCAGTTTCACGGCCAAAACAAACGCATGCCCGCCAACCTCGACGATCTCAAGCCATTTCTGGCCGGAAGCAAGGTCGAGGATCGCGTACGCAATGGCGAAATCGAGGTCGTCTGGAATTCCGCGAGCTTCAATGACGAGGATCGCGGCACGGATAAAGTGATCATCGCCTGGGACGTGCAAACAGTGAGGAACGGCGAACGCGTGGTGCTGTTCATGAATAAATCGGTGCAGACCATCACCGAGGAGCAGTTTCAAAACACGCCCAAGGCGCGGAAGGTGGGGGAGAAGAAACAAAACAAGAAGTAGCGCGAACGCCAATGCCGCTTGCGGCTTAGCACGGGAAGCTCACCTCCTTCCGGCGCAGCTTCTTGAGCTGCCGGCGCAATTCCAGGAATTTGTCCAAGTCTTCTGCTTCGCCCTCACAGCTGCCGAAAGTGAGCCTAATCGCCTCTGGCAGCCTAGCATAATGCCGCAGCGCCGTAACGTCCTCCACGGTTAGCTCGGGATGCACGCGCAGCAAATCTTCGTCGCTCAATCCCGTAGCCATTTCGGCCACCAACGTCTCTGCGCCCAGCGTCGTGCCTTTGACGACACGGTGTCCGGGCGTTACGTCGGCACTAAACACCAACCGGTCCACCCACAGTTCAACGGGAGCCTGCTCGCCGCTGTCGATAGGTATGTTCCGAATCGCGCCATTTGTCGTCGCCATCATTCACCTCCTTCGCCGATTTTCATCCCTTTGATTCTACCACGCCGCCTCTTGGTCATCGCGGCCCAAATCGGTATCCATTACCCTGAGCAATGTTCGTCGCGTTTCAATTGGGACTGGGCTAAAGGAAGCTCTACAACATGGCCGTGGTTTACGTCAATGGCAGCACGGTCGACATCGGCAACGACCGGCTCAACCTCATTCAGGCGGCCCAGCGCGGCGGCGTCTTCGTCCCTCATTATTGCTGGCATCCGGCCCTTTCGGTCGTCGCCAGTTGCCGCATGTGCCTGGTCGAGGTCGGCGACAAAAAACCGGACGGCAGCGTCGCCATGCAGCCCAAGGTTGTGCCCGGTTGTCAGACTCCCGCCAAGGACGGCACCGTTATCGTCACCAATAGCGACAAGGCCAAGGCCGCTCAGCAACAGACGCTCGAAGGCATCCTGCTCAACCATCCGCTCGATTGCCCCGTCTGCGACAAGGCCGGCGAATGTTTGCTGCAAGATTACAGCTACAACTATGGCCGCGCCAGCAGCCGGATGATCGACGAGAAAAACCACCCGCCTAACAAGCCGCACATTGGCGAGCACATTACCCTTTTTGCCGACCGTTGCATCATGTGCTCGCGCTGTGTCCGCTTCACGCGCGAAATCAGCGGCAAGGGCGAGCTGGAGATCATCAACCGCGGCCATCATTCGGAAATCGACATTTTCCCTGGCGAGCCGCTCAACAACAAGCTTGCCGGCAACGTCGTCGATCTTTGCCCGGTCGGCGCACTGTGCAGCAAGGATTTTCTGTACACGCAGCGGGTCTGGTTTCTCAAGGAGACCAAGAGCGTTTGCCCTGATTGCAGCACAGGATGCAGCATCACGGTGGATCACAACAAGGATGTCGTCTATCGCCTGCGGCCGCGTGAAAACCCCAAGGCCCAGGGGCATTTCATGTGCGATGATGGACGGTTCGATTATCCGTATATCAATTCGCGCGATCGCATCCTGCAACCCTTGCGACGCGACGGTGAGGTGGGGGAAACCGGCTGGGACAAGGTGCTGCCGGCCCTGCGTAAGGACCTGAGTGAAGCCGTGGCCCGCGACGCGGCGGCTGTCGCATTCGTCTTTTCGCCGTTTTTGACTTGCGAGGAAGCTTATCTGTTGGCCAAATTCGCGCGAGGCCTTTCACCAGCGGTGCGTCTGGCTCTGGGCCCTGTACCTATGGTTGGACAGGATGACACCTATCCCAAGGATCGCCGGGGCAACCCCACGGTCAAGCCGCTGTTTACGATTCGCGCGGAAAAATGTCCGAATCGCCGCGGTGTCGAGGCGGTGCTCAGCCATTTCAAGGGCGAGAGCTTTCAAGCAATTGCCCAAGCAACAGAGAGCGGTGAACTCAAGGCACTTTATTTGACGGCTGGATATTCCCCACAGGTCCGTGATTTGCCCTGGTACGACCAAAGGCAGGGCGCTCCCTTGGCGCGTGTCCCATTATTGATCGTTCAGGACCTTTTTGGTTCAAAGCTAAGCGAAGTCGCCAGGTATGAATTGCCGGCCAGCAGTTTCGCGGAGAAAGACGGCACCTTTGTCAATCACGCGAACCTCGCTCAGGAAGTGCACTGGGCCATTAGGCCGCATGGCTCTACGAAAAGTGATGGGCAGATCTTTCTCGATCTTTTACAACGCCGTGGGTTGATTCACGCGCCGACGATTCGCAAGGAACTGGCGAGCGAGATCGCATTTTTTGCGCCATTGAGCGGCGAGTTGGGGGATCAGGGAATAGTTTTGGGTTAGCGCGAAACCGTAAACGGGGCGAGGGCAAGGAACTAGCTGATGGATGGTACGACGCTACTTTACACTGTGCTGACGATTGCCGGCGTCATCGGCTTCCTTCAGGGGATGGCCGGCATGCAGGTTTGGCTGGAGCGCAAGCTGTCCGCCTGGCTACAAGACCGGCATGGGCCGAACCGCGTCGGGCCATTCGGTTTATTTCAATCCCTGGCGGACGGGCTGAAGTTCATTCTCAAGGAAGAATTGCTGCCGGGCAACGTCGACAAGACACTCTACCTGTTGGCACCCATGATCGGCTTGACCACGGCAACACTCGCCTTCGCCGTCGTGCCATTTGGCGATACTAGCGTGCCATCGCTCGGTCACAATCCCGGCTATCAGTTTGTCATCGCCCCCAATATCGACATCGGTTTCCTGTTTATTTTCGCGGCGTCCAGCATCACGGTTTACGCCGTCATCCTCGCCGGGTGGGCGGCGAACAACAAGTACAGTTTCATCGGCGGCCTGCGTTCCAGCGCTCAGATCGTCAGCTACGAGATTCCGATGGGCATGTCGATCCTGGGCATCGTCCTGGTCTCCGGCTCGCTCAACTTGGAGCGAATCATCGAACGGCAGGTCAATCCCGAGCATAGCGCCTGGTGGCTCTGGAACGTCGTGCAGCAACCGTTGCCGTGTCTCATTTTCATGATCGCCTGCTTCGCGGAATGTAACCGGATGCCGTTCGATTTGCCTGAATGCGAACAGGAGTTGGTTGGCGGTTATCACACCGAGTATGGCGCCATGAAGCTCGCCATGCTGCTGATGGGCGAATACACGCACATGGTGACGACCAGCTTCCTGATGGCGATTCTGTTCTTCGGCGGCTGGCACTTTCCGCTCATCGCGGAGGTCAATTCGCCGTGGTTCATGAAGGTCTTTGTTTTCGCCGTGAAAATGGGGGCATTTATCAGCTTTTACATGCTGGTGCGCTGGACGATTTTGCGGTTTCGGTTTGACCAGCTCATGGGCCTGGCGTGGAAGGTGCTGATTCCGATGACGATGGTTTATCTGCTGTGCGTGATGATCGTCGTCGAACTGGACAAGCAATGGGGCTGGAAGAACAGCACGTGGCTGTTGTTGCCGATTTCGCTGTTGATATTGGTGGGGGCGGCGTGGCTGGCGCTGCTGATGCCAAAAGGACACGAGCGTGCGATGCCTCGACGTATCCACCCCGTAGAAGCGCGAGGGTAACGTGACGTATGTAGGCCGGCCTTCCCAGGCCGGCCTGGGAAGGCCGGCCTACATTACGCAAAGAAATTGGGGTAGAGAATATGCCGATTGACGCCAAAGATGTTCGCTGGGTCCAGGCGCCGAAGATTGGCCTGGCGGAAAAGCTCTATTTGCCGGCCATTCTCCAAGGTCTGCAAACGACAATGCGGCACATGTTCGAGCCGCGGGTGACGCAGCAATATCCCGAGGTTCAGCCGGACCTGCCGGCCAATTACCGCGGCGTCCATCGGCTCAACCGCGACGAACAGGGCCGCGTCAAATGCGTCGCCTGTTACATGTGCTCGACGGCGTGCCCTGCTCATTGCATTGATATTGTGGCCGCTCCGTCGCCGTGGCCGGACCGCGAGAAGTATCCGGAAACCTT
>DASRAT010000460.1:0-6007 GCA_035638015.1 Gemmataceae bacterium
CGGTTGAATCACCGCCGCTACGCTTGGCTGGCAGCTTTCGTGCTGATGGCCTGGGCGTGCGGTGCTGTGAACGGCCAGGGTCCGCCCGCCGAGAATGCCAGAGCGGTTTTTGATTTGGAACTGATGTCGGGTTACGTTTTCGATCAAGGCCTCCCCGCGCTCAATCGGCCGCTTGACCCGCTTGCGCAGCAGCCGGCGCCAACGACGGCACCGCAGCCTGTGCCGTTTTTCCAAACTCCCTTTGACGCCCCTCTTGGCTACAGCGGCCCTTCGGGCATCATGCCGCGGGAAGGCCAAACCGATCCGCATTTTGTGCCCGTGGAAGACCGCTGGCGCATTGGTTTCCCCGAATGGAATCGTTATGCCGAGGGCACGACGGCCGATGCCGATGCGCCGTATCAATTAGGCCATTGGTGGGACCCGTTCAAACAAAATGTGCTCAAGGGCGATTATCCGATTATTGGTCAGCACACTTTTTTTGTGCTGACCGCCGCCAGCGTCACACTGGTGCAGCCGCGCCAGGTGCCAATCGGCACCACTGCCTTTGAAAGCACGGCCCGGCCTTTCGAGGCGGAGTTTTTTGGGCGGCCCAACCATGACGTCTTTAGCCAAAACTTCGTGCTCGGCCTGGAAATGTTTCACGGCGACACGGCATTCAGGCCTGTCGATTGGCGCATCAAGGCAACGCCGGTTTTCAATTTCAATTTCGTCGATTTTGAAGAACTGGCCGTGGTCAATCCCGACGTTCGCCGCGGCAGCGAACGGGCCAGGAGTTACCTGGCGTTGCAAGAATGGTTCGTCGAAAAGAAAATCGCCGATCTCAGCCCTAACTACGATTTTGTTTCGATTCGCGCCGGCGCTCAGCCTTTCGTCAACGATTTTCGGGGATTCATCTTCAGCGACACCAACCGAGCGGTGCGCATCTTCGGCAATCTCGATTCCAACCGCGAGCAGTTCAACCTGGCTTATTTCCGACAACTCGAAAAGGATACCAACAGCGAGTTGAACACATTTCACGAGCGCCACCAGCAAGTGCTGATCGGCAATTATTACGTCCAGGACTTTATCTTTCCGGGCTACACCGCTCAGTGGAACATCGTTTACAACCACGACGATCCGACGTTCAAATACGACAACAACAGCTTTCTCGTTCGTCCCGATCCGGTCGGCGTGTTTCAGCCGCATACGCTCGACGTGCTCTACTTTGGCTGGACCGGCGATGGCCATATCGATCGCTTCAATATCAATCACGCCACTTATTTCGCATGTGGCCGCGATTCGCTCAATCCCATTGCCAACCAAGGCCAGGACATCAGCGCCTGGATGGGCGCTTTGGAATTGTCATATGATCGCGATTGGGTGCGCTTCCGCACCTCGGCGTTTTACGCCAGCGGCGACGAAAACCCGCGTAACGGCCACGCCACGGGGTTCGACTCGGTCATGGACAATCCCAATTTCGCAGGTGGTGAGTTTAGTTACTGGCAACGCCAGGCGATTCGCCTTTTCGGCGTCAACCTCACCAATCAGCAAAGCCTGGTGCCTGATCTGCGCTCCAGCAAAATCCAGGGCCAAAGCAACTTCGTCAATCCCGGCCTGATCCTGCTCAACGCCGGCGTCGATTTTGATGTGACGCCCAAATTACGGCTTATCAACAACATCAACTTTCTCTGGTTCGACAACGTCGAGACGCTGCGGGTCTACACCTTCCAGCAAAAAATCGACAGCTTCATCGGCATCGACCTGAGCATGGGCGTCGAGTATCGGCCGTTTTTGAATAACAATGTGATCGTGACGGCGGGTGTGTCGAGTTTGGTGGCGGGGGCGGGATTTCGGGATCTGTACAGCAATTCCAACAACAGCATCGACTTTTTGGCGGCGGGGTTTGTGGATTTGGTGTTGCGGTATTGAGGTGAGCGTGGGTGCTTAAGCCCCGACGTGAACGCGCATTACGTCAATCGCTTCGACCCCATTGGCCAGAGCCAAAGCGCCAGCGCGCAACATTTTGTTGTTGGAGGACATCGATTGCGCTTTTGTGATGCGCCGCCGGGCCGGCCCTCGCAAAGGCGAGCTGACATTTTCGGGTCTTCTCAATGCCCTCGACGGCGTCGCTCGCCGGAAGGCCGCATCGTGATGATGACGACCAATCACATGGAGAGGCTTGCCCGGCACTGACTCGGCCTGGCCGGGCAGATGTCAAATTGCATTTTGGCAATGCCACTGTTGATCAGGCGGCACGGCTTTTCGAGCGGTTTTTCCCAGCACAGGCTCACCTGGCTTGCGAATTTGCACGGCTCATCGGTGACCGGCAGTGCAGCATGGCGGCGCTGCAGGATTATTTGATGCTGCACCGCCATGATTCGGAAGAGGCGTTGGGGAATGCGTCCGATTTGCAGATTGGAAAGACGGAAAAGGCTGGTCCACAAGGGAAGCGACAGCGGGTATTGGCAATGCGTTCTTCACTGCCTGCTGGTTTTGCCGATGCGAGGAAGTGAAATTCCGTGTAGCCCTATTTGGCTTTCTTCAATTCGCTGGCCTTCGGAAAAGTGTATTGCTGATTAGGCCCCGGCTCGAAGTCCTTTACCAGCACCTCCCCTTTGGGGCCGACCAAATCAAAGTTGAATGCCATTTTAGTGTCAGCTCCCTTGTGCGTTGCCGTGACTCTAAAGGTCCCATCAGGCAGTTGTTCGACCAACAGCAATAGATCCCATGATTTCTTTTGGTCGCCTGCTATAATGCCAAGGTAATAAGAATCAGGAACAGGCCCTGCTGCCTCGTCCTTCCTGCACCTCGGGCCGTCCAGTGCCAGCGGTATGTCACTGCTTTTGTTGTACTCCGCAAACGATTTGCCCCGCACCCGGATCGAAGCGCTGGGCAGGACTAGTTTTTCTTGAGCGCCGGCCTGGTGCTCAACCGGGACTTGCTCCGGGTCGCACGGCATGGAAATTAACATGGTGTACGTCAGGCTGAAAAAAGTTACCCAGTTCATCGGCATTGCTCCTCTTCGAGGCCGGGGGGAAATCTTAGCTGGTGTTAGCTTATCCCAGCGGCACATAGGCTGCCAGTTGGGTTTTTGCCGTGATTTCCTTCATCTTTGGCCTTTCTGAAAAAAACGCTTGCGTTCACGAGGTCATTAATTACAATACAGAACGTCGGCCCGGACCATGTCTTGGAACCCTCTCGTCTGGGGAAAGTGCCGTTCGTGCCAAGGTGCACTGTGGATGGATGTGGGCAGCTGAACGGCCATTTCAACCTCGCAATCCACGCTGTCGCCCACACGTGATTGCACATTCATTAGTCGGTGCGCATTCGTATCGGCCCGTATCACTTTGTTCCGCAAGGGGCGAAGGGATTTTCACATCTTTGTTTGGAGGTGTAGCATGAAGTTTCGCAACCGCACCCGTTTGTCCCTGGAGAAACTCGAGGACCGCTGGTGTCCGGCGCTGACGACCAATCTGGTGGCCGGGACGCTGAGTATTTCTGGCGCTCCCACCGGAGCGATCAGCATCGTTCAAGATTCGACCACGGCCGGCACCATCACCGTGTCGGACAATGGCGTGCCTGTCACGGCCACGCCCTTCACCGGCGTCAACAACCTGAAACTGAAGTTGACCGCCGCGGATGACACGGTGAGCATCGACCTGGGCGGGAAGACTCTAGCGGGCAAGATCTATGCGGACCTGGGCAATGGCAAGAATTCCTTGACTATTCTTGACGGTATTGTCGGCGGCGACCTGCAAGTCCAAAGCGGCTCGGGCACCGACACCGTCGTTCTCGGCGATAGCGCCGTGGCAGCACCGGCGTTCACGGTGACCAAGAATACCTACATCGACCTGGGAGACGCCATCGACGACGTGCTGACGGTTCACGGCAACACCACGCTCAACGGCTATCTGTCAGCGGAGGCCGCCAATAACATCACCCTGGACGCCGCCAGCGATGTGAAGAAAAACGTTTTCATTGTAGGCGGCACCGGGGGAAACACGGTGCTTCTTAACGGCACGGTGGAAGGAAGTGTCGATTACTTTAGTCCCTTTTTTGGCGTGACGGCGGGCGCCAATCTCACCGTCGGCGGCATTGTGGACGGCAGCGTTACATTCGTGGGCACCAAGCTGGCCGACAGTTTCACGATCACCAGCGCTGGTAGCGTCGGCAGAAGCGTGTTTGCGTTCATGGGCGCCGGCGATGACACCCTAACCCTTCACGGGGCGGTGACCGGCGGGCTGTATCTCGACGCCGGCAATGGGGCCAACAACATCACTCTCGACAGCATCATCGGCGGCCGGACCACCATCTACGGCGGCAATGGCGTCGATACGCTAACTATGACGGCCAACGCCAAGTTCCTGGACACGGCGGTCATCAGCCTGGGAGCGGGTAACGATGTGGTTTCGCTGGACAACGCGGCGACCTTCACCACGATGCTTGTCAATGGCGGCTCGGGCACCAACACGTTTACCTTGGTCGGGGGCACGTTGCCGAAGACGGGGTTGACGTTGTTGCATTTCTAAACAGAAGTTGAATCGAATAATAAAAACACAGACCCGGACGCTGTTGTGTCCGGGCCTGTGTTTTTGTCAGTTTCACCGCAAGGTCAAGCAGGTGTTGCTCGATGCAGAAAGGCATCAAAGTCTCCGCCTTCCAGTAGTCCGCGCATGTCCAGGAATCTTCGCGTGGTCCGCAAGTCAAGTTCACTCACTGGTTCATTGTCGCGGTAAATGCGAAAGATGACCAATCCTTCCTTGGGATGCCGAAAGACCCAGGCGTTTTCCACTTTTTTCAACTTGAACCCCAAGTCTATCAAGAATCCCCGCAATTCCGAGAATTGAATAGTGCTAGGTTTCATCATGGCTCAGTTTTCCAATTCTCTTGGTAATCTGATAACGAAACAAAGCAAACTGCCGCATGGCATCGACGGTAACAACATTTGCAACCGACACAAATATTGTAACAGTCTTCGGGGCTGCGAAGATGTTGAAATCGGCCAACCGCTCAAAGTGCCGTTGGACGTACTCCCAATAACCAATGTCTTTGCGGGCGCCGTAAACAATTAGCACAACTGGCATCGGTTCGCCGAGCCACCGCGCCAGGTCACGGCGATCAAGGCGTACGCCAATTGCTGTCTGATTGGCGCGATAATCAATGCGGTCTGATGCTTTCAGTTGCACCAAAATTCCGCCTTCCTGGACTTCGCCTTTCTTGTTGAAGGTAATCAATTCCAGATCAATGCCATAATCATGAACGGCTTGCTCAATAACGTAGCCTGCCAGCAATGCATGCCGCTGAACATGGTTCGCGCTCAGGTCGGCGATAATATGTTGGCGGGTACGCCGCTTGCGCGGCAGCACCTTCATGATGTTGGGCCCTTTCGTGCATTACGGTTACCTCAAATGCGGAAGCGTGGAGTTATTCCTTTTTTTCCTCCTCCGGCATCGTAATCAGCTGCTCTCTGGCCCCGCCCGTGCCGCCGCGCAGCTCGCGGTCCTTTGGCTTTGCGGGCGTGCCAGCGGTTTCCTCGCCTTCGCCGGTCGGGATCTCGTCGACATCGGGCACACCAGGCTCGTTTAAGCGTTTGCGGCTCAGGCCGATCTTGCGGTCTGCTGCGTCGACGCGGAGGATCTTGATCTCCAGCTCGTCGCCGACCTTGACCACTTCCTCGGGGCTTTCGATCTTGTGATCGGCCAGCTCGGAGATGTGCAACAAGCCTTCCAAACCCGGCTCCAGCTCGATGAAGACGCCGAAGTTGGTGAGCTTGGTGACCTTGCCCGTCTTGACGTCGCCGGGATGATAACGGCCGGGAATGTCGCCTTCCCAGGGGTCGTTGTTCATTTGCTTGAGGCCCAGGGCGACGCGTTTGCGTTCCTGGTCCACGTTGAGAATGACACACTTGACCTTGTCGCCCTTTTGCACCACCTCGCTGGGATGGCCGACTTTCCGCACCCAGCTCATGTCGCTGACGTGCAGGAGGCCGTCGATGCCTTCTTCAATCTCGATGAACGCGCCGTAGTTC
>DASRAT010000461.1:0-4954 GCA_035638015.1 Gemmataceae bacterium
GGACCGGCCCCCCTCTGGGTTTCGGAAGTGCTTTCGGAACGTTCCGCGCAACAACGAGACTTGAAGGAAAAACTGGACATTTACGCGGCTCTGGGAGTGGCGGAGTATGTGTTAGCCGATCCCACTGGCGTGTATCTTCCAGAGAGATTATTGCTGAAGCGATTGATGCCTGACGGTTCCTGGAAGGACGAGAAGGATGCCGACGGCGGCATCACTTCCAGCCTCCAATTTCGTGTCATACTGGAAGCTGCGGGTGCGTTGCGGGTGGTTGACTGCGTTACCGGTTGGCATTATGTGCACCCCGACGAAGCCGACCATCGTATTCGTGAGCTAAACGCGGAGCTTCAGCGATTACGCAATGCCGCAAGCGGAAATCAAAACCCATGACCAAAAAACTCTACCTCGAAACCGTCGGCTGCCAGATGAACGTGCTTGACAGCGAGCTGGTTGTGGGCAGTCTGCGCCGCCAGGGTTACACGCTCACCCAAGAAGCGACCGATGCCGATGTCATTCTCTTCAACACCTGTAGCGTTCGCCAGCATGCCGAGGACAAGATTTACTCCGCACTGGGCCGTTTGCGGCATCACAAGAAACGGCATCCCGACACCATCGTCGGCGTGCTCGGCTGCATGGCCCAGAAAGATCAGGAGCTGATCCGCAAGCGAGCGCCGCAAGTGGACATCATTTGCGGCACCGGCCAATTGGCCCAATTGCCGGCGCTCATTGAGGAAGCCAAAAAGACCGGCAAATTGCAGCTGGCACTGAGCCTCGACCGTACCGAGTCGCGTCATGACGTAGAGCGCAGTTTCGAGAGTTACGACCCGCTCCGCGATCCGTCGATGCGGCCCAGTCGCTTTCAGGCTTATGTCCGCATCATGATCGGTTGCGACAAGTTTTGCACCTATTGCATTGTGCCGAGCGTGCGCGGCCCCGAGCAGAGCCGGCCGCCGGAACACATCGCTGCCGAAGTGCGGCAACTCGCCGCGGAGGGTTGCAAGGAAATCACATTGCTCGGCCAAACGGTTAACAGCTACAAATTCGATTATGGTGATGGCCGCCGCGTTCGCCTGTCGGAATTGCTCACTCAAATTCACGACACCGCCGGCCTGGAGCGCATCAAGTTTGTCACCAATTTCCCCAAGGATATGGGCGACGATCTGCTCGACGCCGTGCGCGAATTGCCTAAAGCCTGCCCCTATTTGCACGTGCCCGCCCAATCGGGCTGCAATGAAGTGCTGAAACGGATGAAACGGCTCTACACGGTCGAATACTATCGCGAGATGCTGCTCCGCTGCCGGGAAAAAGTGCCGGGCGTGGCGGTCAGCAGCGATTTCATCGTCGGCTTCTCGGGTGAGACTGAAGAATCATTCGAGAAGACTTGCGACCTCGTGCGCGAGTCGGGTTTCAAGAACAGTTTCATTTTTAAGTACAGCCCGCGACCTGGCACCAAGGGCCATGAGATGTTTGCCGACGATGTGCCCGAAGAAATCAAGAAACGCCGCAACAATGATCTGTTGGCGATTCAAAACGCGGTCAGCCTGGCGGATCATCGTCGACACATCGGTAACACAGTGGAAGTGCTGGTCGAGGGCCCAAGCAAGAATGCAAACAAGCGTGAAACCGCAAGCGGACCCATGCAATTGACGGGGCGGACGCCGACGGATCATATTGTGGTGTTCGACGGCAACGAACGCTTGACGGGGCGCACCGTGGAAGTGATCGTAGACGATGCGACGTCGTTTACACTTTTCGGAGCAGTGGAGACAGACGAATTCGTAGGCGCAACGGGAGTTGCTAACGACGAAGAATTGACTCCCATCCCTGTGGCCTCACGATGGAGTTTGCCGATCGTTTAGCCTTGGCCAGAAAACTGGTGTTAGAAGCTGATGATGCAACTCGATCAACTATTGCACAATCTGGACTCGCCCGAGGAAGCCAAGGCACTGCTTTCCCAATTGCACCTGCGCGACATCGCCGGCGGCCTCTCCAATGTACGTGGCATCGCCGACGCCATCGGACTAGAAACCTTCAGCGACTTGTGTCATCCCCTGAGCCGCATCCTGCCGCGCGTGCCAGACCCCGACATGTCGCTTAACAACTTGGAGCGCTTCTTTGCCAACCCGGCCGCACCGGCGCAATTGCCTTTGTTGTTGGAAACCCGGGCCCGAACGCTTGAAACGCTGCTGCAACTCTTCAGCACCAGCCAATTCTTCAGCGATCTGCTCGTCAGCAACCCAGATTACCTCGACATGTTGCGCGTCCCGCTGCGGAGCAGTCCAAGCCGCGATGAGTTACAAGATCAATTGCAGGCCGAAGTCGACGCCGCTTTCGAGGACTCCGCGGTGCTGCGGGCCTTCCGCCGCTTTCGTCAGCGGCAAATGCTGCGGATCGGCACCAACGACATCATCCGCGATCGGCCCTTTGAGGAAGTGACCCGTGACATTTCTCGTGTCGCCGACATGGCCCTGGAGGTCGCGCTTAACACCGCTATCCGCACCATCAAAAACCGTTTTGGCGAGCCGTTCACCACCAAGGATCAACCTGCTCGCTGCGTGATCATGGCATTCGGCAAACACGGCGGCAAGGAGCTGAATTACAGCTCCGACATTGACCTGATGTTTTTGTTTGATGATGATGGCGCCACCCGCGGCAAACGGTTGCAAAACATCGGCAACGACGAGTTTTACGCCCGTGTCGTCGGCGAATTCGTTCGACTGCTCTCGCAGCACAGCGAACAAGGCACCGCCTACCGTGTTGATCTCCGTTTGCGGCCCGAAGGCAAACGCGGCCCCCTGGCTCGCTCGCTCACCAGCACGCTCGCCTATTACGATACGATGGGCCGCACCTGGGAACGGCAGGCCCTCATCAAGGTCCGCCCCTGTGCCGGCGACATCCGCCTTGGCGACCAATTCGTCAAAACCATCGAGCCCTTTGTTTACCGCAAATACCTGACCTCCAGCGAAATCAACGGCATCAAGGCCCTCAAACGCCGTATTGAGCAAAAGTCTCACCGCGACGGCACCAGCGGCACCGAAGTCAAAACGGGCATCGGCGGCATACGCGATGTCGAGTTCGCTATCCAGTTTTTGCAATTGCTCAACGGCGGCGATCTGCCCGAAGTGCGCCAAAAAAATACCCTGCGTGCAATGCAAGCCCTGGCGCAAGTCGGCTGTCTCACCGAGCAGGAATACGGCATCCTTCAGGACACTTATCGATTCCTTCGCCGCGTCGAGCATCGCCTGCAATTGATGTGCGACTTGCAAACGCATCGCTTGCCCGACAGCCATGAGGAGCTGCGCAAGCTGGCTCAGCGCATGGGATTCACCGATCAGCAAGAGGACGGTCACCCGAGCAACGGTTTGGATGCATTTTTGACCGAGTACCGGGCCAAAACCGAGCTTAATCGCAAAATCCTCGACCACCTTTTGCACCAGACCTTTGAAGGCGAAGCGGGCGAGCCGGAATCCGATTTGATCCTCGACCCCAACCCTGATCCGGCGACAGTTCAGGCGGTCCTGGGCAAATATCCGTTCCGCGACGTCGACGGCGCTTACCAATGCCTAACCCAGCTCGCCACCGAGTCGGTCCCGTTCTTGTCCACGCGCCGCTGTCGCCATTTTCTGGCCAGCATCGCACCGTCGTTGCTCAAAGCCATAGCGGAAACGCCCGATCCCGACATGGCTCTGGTCAATCTCGAAAAAGTCACCGCAACGCTGGGCGGCAAGGCGATCTTGTGGGAATTGTTCAGCTTCAACCCGCCGAGTTTGAAACTCTATGTCGAGCTTTGTGCATCGAGCCAATTCCTGTCGGAGATTCTCATCACCAACCCCGGCATGATCGACGAATTGCTCGACAGCCTGGTGCTGAATCAGCCGCGGTCGCTCGTGGAATTGAAGGCTGAGCTTGCCGATTTGTGCCGTAATGCCGCTGATCCTGACCCCATCCTGCACAGCTTTCAGGACAAGGAAATCCTGCGCATTGGCGTCCGGGACATCCTTGGCAAGGACGACATCCAGGCGACCACGGCCGCTCTCAGCGATGTGGCCGAAACGATTCTCGGTCAGCTTGCCGAAATGCAGCAACCGCCGATGAACAAGCGCTTTGGCATTCCGCACGTTGCCGAGACTGGCCAGCCGGCCCGCTATGCCTTGCTGGGTCTAGGCAAGCTTGGCGGCCGCGAGATGAGTTACCAGAGCGATCTCGATTTGATTCTGGTTTACGAAGGCGACGGCCGCACCGCTCCGCCGCCCGGCTCGACCCGCTTCGATCATTTCGAATTGACTGAAAACTTCCATTTCTTTACCGAGTTCACTCAGCGCATTATCAAGTCGGCCAGCCTGCTGGGGCCGATGGGCCGGCTTTATCACGTCGATATGCGGCTGCGGCCGACCGGCAAATCAGGCAGCCTGGTGATTCCGCTCAGCGAGTTCCGACGCTATTACGAAAGCGGCGGCGCCCAGCTTTGGGAGCGGCAAGCCTTGACTCGCGCCCGCGTGGTCCACGGTGACGACGCCTTCGGCTGCGCTGTGATGGCCGCCGTGGAAGAAGCGGTCCACGGCATCGCCTGGCAGCCTCAGTTAGCTGACGAGATTCTCAGCATGCGCGAGCGTGTCCAGGCTAGCGGCAGCGAGCGTGACCTCAAACGCGGCTTCGGCGGCATCAGCGACGTCGAATTCCTGGTGCAGCTTTTCCGCATCAAATACGGCAAAAACGTGCCGGCCTTGCGCACCACCAACACCTGGGAAGCGCTGGATGCCCTGGGCAAAGCAGGTTTGATTAGCGCGGAGGAACTCACGACCTTGCGGACCTGTTATGATTTTCTGCGCGAAGTCGAAGCTTGTCTGCGGATTGTCCACAATCGCTCCCTCGATGAACTGCCAAACCGGCCGGAGGATCTGGAACGGCTCGCACGACGGATGGGCAGCACCGGCGCCGCATTTCGCGGTGAATTAGA